>CBIHMN010000152.1:0-5561 GCA_966211005.1 uncultured Arenimonas sp. | reverse complement strand
TTCGCGCGCGAGGTCGGCGGCGCGGAATTCCGCCGTGTACGAATCGACGAGCTGGTCGTTGTAGCGCAGGTCGCCGATCGAGGTGGCGAGGATCGGCGAGTTCTTCAGCTCCCCTTCCCACCATTCCGCGAGCAGCGCGTCGAGTTCCGGCTTGCCGCCCGCTTCCGGCTCGACGGGCGCCGGCGCGGGCGGGGGCACGGCATCGGCGCGGGGCGCGGGGTCCGGCGCGTTCGCCGAACAGGCGGCGAGCAGCAGGCCGGCGAAGAACAGGGGAAGGGCTCGCATCGGGCAGCTCCGGCGGAAGGCGTGCGCTATCTTGGCCCACCGACCCCATCGGAGCCTATGCCATGCGTCCCCACGCCCCCGGCCGGCGCCTCGCCCTGCCCCTGCTGCTCGCCGCCGTCGTCACGGCTTCCGGCATCCTCGCGGCGCCCGCCGCCCCCGCCGCCGACCGCATCACCGGCGCGCCGTTCGCGACCCGCTCGGTCGTCTACGCACCGCGGGCGATGGCGGCGACGTCGCATCCGCTGGCCACGCAGATCGCGCTCGACACGATGCGCGCCGGCGGCAGCGCGGTCGACGCGGCGATCGCCGCGAATGCCGCGCTCGGGTTGATGGAACCCACCGGCAACGGCATCGGCGGCGACCTGTTCGCCATCGTCTGGGACCCGAAGACCGAGCGGCTGCACGGCTACAACGGCTCCGGTCGCGCGCCGCGGTCGCTGACCCGCGCGTGGTTCCGCGAGCACGGCCACACCGACGTGCCGTCGCACGGCCCGCTGCCGGTGACGGTGCCGGGCGCGGTCGACGGGTGGTTCGCGCTGCACGGGAAGTTCGGGCGCCGCACGATGGCGCAGAACCTGGCGCCGGCGGTCGCGTACGCGCGCGACGGCCATCCGGTGCACGACACGATCGCGTACTACTGGAACCTCAGCGTGCCGCGCCTCGCGAAATGGCCCGGCTTCCTGGAGCAGTTCACCATCGCCTGCGCACCGGCCGACATCGGCTGCACCGCCGGCCGGCGCGCGCCGCGCACCGGCGAGCTGTGGCGCAACCCGGGCCTCGCGGACACGCTGGAGACGATCGGCCGCGACGGTCGCGACGCGTTCTACCGCGGCGACATCGCGCGCCGCATCGGCGAGTACTTCGCCGCGAACGACGGCTTCCTGTCGGCCGCCGACCTCGCCGCGCACGCCGGCGAATGGGTCGAGCCGGTGAGCGCGAACTACCGCGGCGTCGACGTCTGGGAGCTGCCGCCGAACGGCCAGGGCATCGCCGCGCTGCAGATGCTGGAGATCCTCGAAGGCTTCGACTTCTCGGAGATCGCGTTCGGCTCGCCGGAGCACGTGCATCTTTTCGTCGAGGCGAAGAAGCTCGCGTTCGCCGACCGCGCGCGCTGGTACGCCGATCCGGCGTTCCAGCAGGGCATCGATCACGACGCGCTCGTCGCGCGATTGATCTCGCCGGCGTACGCGGCGACACGCCGTCCGCTGATCGACCCCGCGCGCGCCGCCAAGGCCGTCGACGCCGGCGGCCCGCTGAACCAGGGCGACACGATCTATCTCACCGTCGCCGACGCGGACGGGATGATGGTGTCGCTGATCCAGAGCAATTACCGCGGCATGGGCAGCGGCATGGCGGTGCCGGGCCTCGGCTTCATCTTCCAGGACCGCGGCGAGCAGTTCGTGCTCGCCGACGGCCACCCGAATTCGTTCGAGCCGGGCAAGCGGCCGTTCCACACGATCATCCCGGCGTTCATCACGCGCGACGGCCGGCCGTGGATCAGCTTCGGCCTGATGGGCGGCGCGATGCAGCCGCAGGGCCACGCGCAGATCGTCATGAACCTGGTCGACTTCGGGATGAACCTGCAGGAAGCCGGCGACGCGCCGCGCATCCATCACGACGGCAGCACCGACCCCGCCGGGCAGGCGGTGGCGATGAGCGACGGCGGCGTGCTGAACCTCGAGAGCGGCTTCCCGCCGGAAACGATCCGCGCGCTGCAGCGGATGGGCCATCGCCTCGAATGGGCCGATGGCCCGTACGGCGGCTACCAGGCGATCGCGCGCGATCCGGAGACGGGCGTGTACGCGGGCGCGTCGGAGTCACGCAAGGATGGCCACGCGGCAGGCTTTTGAGAGCTTTTTTTCGACGCGGATAAGAGCAACACGCGGATCAACGCGGAAAAGTGCGGATAAGAGCGCTCTATCCGCGTTGATCCGCGTTGATCCGCGTCGAAACCGCGGTCACCCCACATGCCGGCGCAGGCGTTCGAAGGCGGTGGCGAGGTCGGCGGACAGCGGCAGCAGCTGCGGCCAGTCTTCGTCCTTCGCGGCGGTTTCGAGCGACGCGGCGGCGTCGGCCAGCGGGTGGGCGCCGACGAGGCGCGCGGCGCCCTTGATCTTGTGCGCCTGGCGCGCGACGCGCGCCAGGTCGCCGGCGGCCTGCGCGGCCCGCAGCTCGGCGAGGTCGGCGTCGGTGGTCTGCAGGTAGTCCGCGAGCAGCTCGCGCGTCGCGCCGGCGTCGCCGCCGGTGATCGCGGCGAGCACCGTCGGGTCGAGCGCCAGCGGTTCGCCGTACACCTGCGGCAGCAGCGGCGACGCCCGCATGTCGCCGGCGTCCGGCGCGGTATGCGGCAGCCAGTGCTGCAGCGCCGCCACGAGGCCGGCGATCGCCACCGGCTTGGCGAGGTACTGGTCCATGCCGGCGGCGAGGCAGCGCTCGGCCTCGCCCTTCAGCGCGGCGGCGGTGAGCGCGAGCACCGGCGTGCGGGCGCGGCCGGTCGCGGCTTCCTCGTCGCGGATCGCCGCCACCATCTCGTAACCGTCCATCTCCGGCATGTGCACGTCCGACAGCACCAGCGCGTAACGGCCGGTGCGCCATGCGGCGAGGCCCTGAAGGCCGTCGGTGGCGCTTTCGCTCGCGTAGCCGGCGAGCTCGAGCTGGCGCGCGATCACCAGCCGGTTGGTCGGGTGGTCGTCGACGATCAGGACGAGGCTGCGCTCGGCGATCGCGGCGTCCACCGTGGGCAGCGGCCGCGCGAGGAAGCCCTGCGTCGGGTCCGGGGCCGCTTCCGGTTCGAGGTCGGCGACGTCGCCGCGCGGCAGCGACAGCGCCAGCCGCAGCGTCGTGCCGGCGCCGGGCGTGCTGTCCATCGTCACGTCGCCGCCCATCAGCTCGGCCAGACGCCGCGAGATCACCAGGCCGAGCCCGGTGCCGCCGAAGCGGCGCGTCGTACTGCCTTCGGCCTGCTGGAACGGCTGGAACAGGCGCGCCTGCTGCGCCGCGGTGACGCCGATGCCGGTGTCGGTGACGCGGAAGCAGATGCGGTCGGCGTCACCGTCGCGGCCCTGCCACTCCAGCGCGGCTTCGACCATCCCCGCCTCGGTGAACTTGACCGCGTTCGACAGGAAATTGCCGAGGATCTGCCGCAGCCGCAGCCCGTCGGCGACGTGCGCCGGGCCGATGCGTTCGTCGACCTCGCAGGTGAGCACCAGCCCCTTGCTCGACGCCGAACCGGTGTAGTTCGCCACGGTCGACCGCAGCAGCCGTGGCAGCGAAACCGTCGTCGGCGACAGGTCGAGGCGGTTCGCTTCCACCTTCGAGAAATCGAGGATGTCGCCGATGATCCGCAGCAGCGCGTCGGCCGACTGGCGGATCACGTCGACGGTGCGGCGCTGGTCGGCGTCGAGGTCGCCGTGCGCGAGCACCTCCAGCATGCCGGTCACGCCGATCATCGGCGTGCGGATCTCGTGGCTCATCGCCGCGACGAAGCTCGATTTCGCCTCGCTCGCCGCGCGCGCCTGCTCCTCGCTCGCCCGCAGTCGCTGTTCGAGCTGCTTGATCT
Organism: uncultured Arenimonas sp.; assembly: GCA_966211005.1. Taxonomy (GTDB): domain Bacteria; phylum Pseudomonadota; class Gammaproteobacteria; order Xanthomonadales; family Xanthomonadaceae; genus Arenimonas. The sequence continues at coordinate 1,717 of CBIHMN010000152.1, read as the reverse complement.
GCGTGAGGTCGGTGCCGACGCCGAGGAAGCCGACGGTACGACCGCTGCCGTCCCGCATCGCCGACGTGGCCAGCAGCACCGGTACGCGGCTGCCGTCCTTGCGCCGGATCGTCCATTCCAGCGGCGGCGTCCCCTGCTCGATCAGCACCGTCATCATCGACGCATCCGCCGGCACCGGCCGCCCGAGGGTGTCGGACAGCCGCGCGGCGACCGCCGCCACCTCGTCCGGCAGCAGCAGCCGGTCGATGCCGCGCCGGCCGATCATCTCCTCGGCGCGATGACCGGTGAGCCGTTCGGCGTACGGGTTGAAACTGGTGATGCGCGCATCGAGGTCGAACGACATGATCGCCACGCGCGCGGCGGCGAACAGCGAGCGCTGGAACACCTCGCGCTCCTGCAGCGCCACGCGCACCGCCTCGGTGCGCACCAGCTGTTCGTTGAGTTCGGCCTCGGAGCGGCGCACGTCGTCGCGCATGCCGAGAAAGGTGTCCATCACCTCGCCCAGTTCGCCGGTCGGGCGGTAGCGCGGCACCGCGCGGTAGTCGTGGCGGCTGATCTGCCGCGCCAGCGACGTCAGGCTCTCCACGCCCTTGTAGATGTTCCGCAGCAGCTTCTGGCCGACCAGCATCACGATCACCACGGTCATCAGGCTCAGCCCCGTCCGCACCCACGACGCGCTCTGCCCGGCCTGTTCCTGCGTGCGCACGCGACGCTCGGCCTCGATCATCTCCAGGTCGCTCAGGTGCTTCATGCGGCTGGTCACCGGATCGATCGCCGGGTACAGCGCGGTGTCGGCGAATCGCGCCAGCGCGACGATGTCTTCGTCGACGAGGATCCCGCGCAGCGTCTGCGCCGCGGTGTCGGCGTGCACCCGCACCTGCGCGGTCTGCGCGAACAGCCGCTGCTGCTCGGCCGTGCGCGGCATCGATTCGAGCGCGGCCCAGTGCTCGCGGATGCGCATCCGCGCGTTGTCGACGATCAGCACGCCCTCGCTCCAGCTGATCAGGTCGTTGCGGACGCGGAAGGTCGTGTCGACGATGTCCAGCCCGTAGGCGTCGGACACCGCCTTGATCCGCCGCAGGCCGGCGAGCGACTGGTCCTTGAGTTCGGCGAGCGCGGCCTGGTTGTCGCGGCGCTCGATCTCGTCGAGCGTGAGCACGGCGGCACCGGTGAGCAGCAGCAGGCCGAACAGGCCGAGCAGCTGCAGGCGGATGCCGAAACGGCGACGTCCGGCCCGCACCATGCCGTCAGGGATGGGTCTGGCGCCAGCGCTGGATCGACGCCGGCAGCTGGTCGCCCGGCACCGGCGCCGAGATCAGGAAACCCTGCGCGAAATCGCACCCGAGCTGCGCCAGCAGCTGCCATTCCTCGTCGGTCTCGACGCCTTCGGCGACCACCTTGAGCCCGAGCTTGCGCGCGAGGTCGATGCTGGTCTCGATCATCGCGCGCTTGCGTGGCTGCGTCGGCGCGCCGGACACGAAGCCGCGGTCGACCTTCAGCTCGCTGAAGGGGATCTGCGACAGCTGCGTCAGCGACGAATAGCCGGTGCCGAAGTCGTCGACGCTCAGCCCGAAGCCCTTCAGCCGCAGCCGCGCCAGCATGCCGAGCCCGCGCGCGGTGTCGCTCATCACCGAGCTCTCGGTGATCTCCAGCACCACGTGATCGGGCGACATGCCGTGCGAGCGCAGCACCTGTTCGTAGGCATCGGCCACTTCCG
>CBIHMN010000151.1:0-5606 GCA_966211005.1 uncultured Arenimonas sp. | reverse complement strand
GGGCTTTTCCCCGAAACCCCCGCCAGTCATGGCGGGGGTTTCTTTTTGGGGCGGAAAACCCCTCCGCCCCGCCCGTCGGCCCCAAACCGACCGCGAGCCAAACGGCGTTGGCCGCTGCCGCCCGATTTGCTGGCATCGCGGCCGGTGGCTCTGGTACACATCGCTTTCACCTCGAGCGACGGCCGCCGATGACCCACGGACTCATGTTCGCTTCCTTCCTCCTGCTGGCCGTCGCCGCGCCTGTCGACGCCGCGGTGAAATCGGCCGACGGGAGCGGCCTGACGATCGAGGTCGGGCCACCCGTGTGGAAGCGGGGTGGCGAAACGCGCCATCCGCTGGCGGTCGACCGCCGGCAGATCGAGCGCGCGGTGGCCGCGGGGCGGCCGTTGATGCTTCCCTCCACCGGAGCGGCACCCCTCGTCGGCACGAATGTCCGCGTCCGGGATCGCGACGACGGGATCGTGGTCGTCACCGCGACGGTTTCGACCTCGCTCGGCCCGCAGTCGGCCGTGCTGACCCTTGGCGACGGCGTCACCTTCGGCTATCTCCCGCAGCGTGACGGTGCGGCGCTGAGCATCGACACGAAGGCGGGGCGCACCTGGCTCGTGGAAAACGCCAACGTGGCGGAGCCGCGCGGCGTGGATTTCCTGCGCGTGCCGCCGGCCACGGCGAGCCAGCGCGAAGCGCGCAGGCGCCAGGACATGGCCAAGTCGCACGGGTCGTCGAACGTCGATGTCGTCGTGCTCTACACGCCCACGCTCGTGAACGTGTGGGGATCGGACGCGGCGATGAAGGCGCGCATCGCACACCTCGAGGCGATCACCAACCAGGCCTACGTCGACAGCGATGTCGACCAGACGGTCACGGTGGTCGGCGCGTACATGGTCGATTACATCAACACCCTCGACAACATCGATGCCCTCGAAAGCATGAGCTCGCCCGGCGCCTCGGCGCTGCCGCGCGACGCGCACCGTCTGCGCGAGATCCATGGGGCCGACCTGGTGTCGCTCCTGCGCGAATTCGATCGTGCCAACCAGACTTCGTGCGGGGTCGGCTGGCTCGGCGGGTACGACGGTTCGCCGTTCACGCCCGACTGGGGCTTCTCGGTATCGGCCGATCACGGCTTCGGTGACGACCACTGCGGCGAGTGGACGTTCGCGCACGAACTCGGCCACAACATGGGCGCGCACCACGACATCGAGACGTCCGAGGGGGAACACGGCGCATATCCGTACTCGCGCGGGTTCCGGCGGACGCTCTCGCCGACCGCGGGCTTCGCCACGGTGATGGGGTACACCCAGGCGCCGCAGGTCCGGTTGGGCCGTTTCTCCAGTCCCCGCATCGCCACCTGCCTCGACGAGCTGTGCGGCGACGCGGCCACCGCCGACAACGCGCGCGGCCTGAACGAATCGGCGCATTCGATCGCCGCGTTCGGCACGCGTCCGGCCGATTCGCTGCCCGGCGTCAGCATCGGCGATGTCGTGGTGAAGGAAGGCAACGGCGGTCCCACGACCGCGCGGTTCCTGCTGAAGCTGTCCGCGCCGGCGACCACGGCGGTGACGATCGACGTCGAGACGATGAACGGCACCGCGCTGATGGCCGACTTCGTCGCCGCGTCGGGGCCCGTCACCATCCTCGCGGGCCAGTCGTCCGCGATCTTCGACGTGACCGTGCGAGGCGACACGCTGGTGGAACGCGACGAGTTCTTCGCCGTCAACCTGGTGAAGGCGACCGGCGCGCGGATCGACGACGCCCAGGGCATCGTGACCATCGAGAATGACGAGCCGATTCCGTCGTTCTCCCTCGCCGACGCCGAGGTGACCGAAGGTGCCGCCGGCACCAGCGACCTGACGTTCACGGCGACGCTCTCGGCGCCTTCCAGTTCGGCGGTCACGTTCGATGTGGACATCAGCGAGTTCAGCGTGGACGGTGCCCGCGTCGGCGAGGATTACGAAGCGGTCTGGTGGGACGACCTCGTCATTCCGGCCGGAACCACGAGCCTGCAGTTCACCGTCAAGGTGATCGGCGACACATTGCCGGAACCCGACGAACGCCTGCGTCTCGTGGCCAGCGGCCTCACCGGCGCGCAGATCACCCGCGACTGGGCGGTCGGCTGGATCCGCAATGACGACGGCACCCAGGCCGGTCCGATTCCCCAGGCGAACCTGTGGGGCCCGCTGGCGATCGTGGAGGGCAATACCGGTACCCGCACGCTCGAGGCGACCGTCAACCTGTCCACCCCGACGACCCATGAAGTGCGTTTCGACGTCGCCGCCTCCGGGTCCGCGACCGCCGGCGTCGATTACACCCTGCCGTCGCCGACCGTGGTCGTGCCGCCAGGTGCGAGCGAGGGCACGATCTTCGTCAGCATCCTCGGCGACACGCTCGACGAGAGCGACGAGACGTTGACGCTGACGCTCTCCAATCCCGTCGGCGCGACACTCGGCAACACGCAGGCGGCGGTGACCATCCACGACGATGACGGCACCTTGCCCCCGCTGGTGACGCGCACCGATCGGATCGTCTCGACGATGAATTCCGAAGCCTTCGTCAAACCGCTCGCCAACGACGCCTTCCAGCCGGCACGCATGCGTGCGATGACGCTGGAAGTGCTCGGGCTGTCCGCCGGCGGCACCGCGACGGTCGGGGACAACGGCTTCCCCGGCGCGTTGCCCGAATACGTGTACTACACGCCGGCCGTGGACTTCCTCGGCGAGGAATCGATCGCCTACCGCCTGTGCGAAAGCGAACCGCCGCAGCGCTGCGCCGATGGCCGCATCGATGTCGTCGTGCGCCCGTCGAGCGATATCCGCGTCGAGAGCGAAGGCCATTCCGGCTTCTCCGACCTCTTCGCCTACCGGGTGCTGGAGCGCGCCGAGTCGCGCTATGCCGGCGAGTTCGCAGCGACGCCACTGGTCGCGCCGCGGGTCTCGACGCACGAACTGGGGGTGGATCCGACGCCCGAGTCGCCGTGGGATGGCGCCCGCGACGGCACGGCTACCCGCGTCGGCGTACTTCCGCTCGCGACGGGGGTGCCGGTCGACTGGCGCGTGCTGGTCGACGCGACACCGGACTGGGACGATCAGGTCGACGTCTACGTGGGGCTGGATACCGATCTGGGGCAGGATGCCGACCCCGGCGAGATCACCTGCGCCAGTTCGCGCCACTGGGACATCGAGAGCCGCTGCGAACTGTCCGCCGTGCAGCCGGGCAGCGGGGTGGTCCGTTACTGGATCGTCGTCCACAACCGGGGCGCGTCGCCGGCGCCGGTCCGGCTCGACGCGTACGAAGTGCCGCTGATCGATACGGACGGCTCGCTGGTGGTGACCGGCCCCGGCACGCCGGATGCGGGTGCCCACTACATGCCGTACCGGGGGGCGTGGTCCGATCCGACGCTGCTGCCAGCCGACCGGCGTGCCGGCTACGTCGCGGTGAAGATGGGGCCGGCGCTTTCCCCGGCGTGGATCCCCATGCGCATCACGCGCACGGGCGGCGAATCGGCCATCGCCCTGCGTGCCGGCGAACCGACCACGCTGGCGCTCGCCGCCGGCACCGCGCACGAGCGCATGTTCGTCGACGTGCCGGTCGGCGCGACCCGCATGACGGTGACGACGGCGAGCGAGGGCGCCATCGACCTGTACCTCGCGCACGCCACGCCCGCCGGCGCGGATGCCGGCATCGCCGCGGCCCCGGCGCGCGAACTCGCCGACGCCAGCGCCACCGGCGCCGGTGGCGGCGAAACGATCATCCGCAGCGGCACCGCCGAGCTCCCGCCCGGCCGCTGGTACGTCACGCCCGTCAACACCGGCAGCGAAGCCGCCGTGGTCGACGTCGCGATCGACATCGACGCCGTCGCCGCGCCGGTCAGGCCCGGCAGCTACTTCAACGCCGCCCGCGCCGGCCACGGCCTGTTCCTGTATCCCGCCGGCGGCGACTGGGCGGGCCTCTGGTACACCTACCTGCAGGACGGGACGCCCACCTGGTACTACCTGCAGGGCACCGCGCCGGGTGCCGACGGCATCTGGACGGGGGGCCTCTACCGGGCGATGTGGGACGGGGACAGCCATTCGCAGGTCGCCATCGGCCGCGCGACGGTGACGCCGGGCGGCGCCGACGCGTTCACCTTCACCTATTCGCTCGACGGCGAAACCGGCTCGGAGCCGCTGGCCGCGCTGGGGCGCGGGTGCCCGATGCTCGGCGACCAGCCCGTCGACGCCAGCGCGCACTGGTTCAACCCGGCGACCGCCGGCACCGGCCACAGCGTGCAGCTGTGGAGCCACTACGAGTTCTACGCGGCGTTCGTCTACGACGCCGACGGCCGGCCGCGCTTCCTCACGGCCGAAACGACGCCGTTCGCCGGTGCCGACGCGTCGCTGGCGCTGGAGCAACTGTTCGGGTTCTGCCCGCTCTGCGATTATCCGGGCGCGCCGGCCCGGACCCCGGTCGGCACGTTGCGGCGTGTCTTCACGGGGGGCACGCTTTCGGCGCTCGATGTCGCCGCCACCTTCGCCGACGGCGTTCCGGGCGCATGGGAGCAACAGGATCCGGTGCAGCCGCTCGGCGGCCCGGACAGCACCCAGGGTTGCGCGCCCTGACCGCGGAAAATACGCGGATCCGGCTTGTCCCGCCCAGGTGCGGCCGGCTATAATTTTGCGCCTTCGGTGGCGGGCCCCCGGGCCCGCCACCATTCCGGATCAATCCCGTGTCCCACTCCCTGGCCGTCGGCCGTCGTCTCGCCCGCAAGGCCGCGATGTTCCAGCTGGCCGCAGGCGCCTTGGCCGCGACGGTAGCGGCGCCGGGATGGGGAACGATGCACGCGGTCGGCGCCCTCGCAGGCGCGGCGGCGGCCTCGGCGGGAACGTTCGGAATGGCCCGGCTCGCGCTGGGCGGCGGCATCCAGCCGGCGCGGGTGATCTACGCGCGGATGCTGGCCGGGATGCTGGTGAAGTGGTTGCTGGTCGCCGCCGTGCTGTGGCTGGCGATCGCACGCTGGCAGTTGCCGCCGCTGGCGGTACTGGCCGGACTGGTGCTGGCGATGCTGGTGTTTCCGCTGGCGCATCTGTCCGGCGCGGTTGGACAACGAAATGGAAAGGGTGACGAGTGAGCGCTGAATCCGGTTCCGGTGGCACGACCGAATACATCAAGCACCACCTGCATCATCTGCAGTGGCAGTTCGGCGACTCGAAGTTCGAGACGATCAACCTCGACAGCGTGTTCTTCCTGCTGCTCGCCGCGACGGTGTTCCTGGCGCTGTTCCTCACCGTCGCGCGCCGCGCGACCGCGGGCGTACCGGGCAAGCTGCAGTGCGCGATCGAGATGTTCGTCACCGGCATCGACGGTCTGGTGAAGGAAACCTTCCACGGCCGCAGCAAGTACATCGCGCCGCTGGCGGTCACGATCTTCGGCCTCGTGTTCCTGATGAATTTCCTCGACATGGTGCCGGTGGACTGGATTCCGGCGCTGTGGGGCAAGGGCAACGAACTCGCGGGCCACGACCCGGCGCATGCCTACCTGCGCATCGTGCCGACGGCGGACCTCAACACGACGCTCGGCATGTCGCTCGGCGTGTTCCTGCTGATCCACTGGTTCGGCATCTCGCACAAGGG
>CBIHMN010000150.1:0-5617 GCA_966211005.1 uncultured Arenimonas sp. | reverse complement strand
CTCCCGTTCGCGCTGCTGCGCCGCCGTCAGCGCGAACGGGAGCGCGCGACGCAGCGTCGACGCCATCCGGCCGGTCGGGCGCACCGGCACCGCGCCGTGCGCGCGCAGCGCGATCCGCTGGCGCCGCAGGCTCAGGTGATGCGCGAGCAGCTCCTCGAGCGCGAGCCGTCGCTGCGCGGGATGCTCGCCGCGCGCGAACTCGCCGACGTCGGTGCCGGGCGGTGGCCGGTGCGCGACCCGCAACGCCTCGCGCAGTGTCGGCAGGCCGAGGCGCTCGCGCAGGCCGACCGGCAGCAGCTCGAGCTCCTCCGCGGGCGGCAACCGCTTCAGCGCCTCGTCGACGAGCCGCGCGAGCGATTGCGGGCCGAGGCCCTCGACGGTCGGATAGACCGGGTCGAGCCGGTCACGGATCGCGGTGCCGGCGTCGTCGGCGAGCAGCCGGTAGCTCGGGTGCACCATCTCCAGCCCGTGCTGCCCCGGGCGCGGCTCGCCGAACGCCACCAGCCGCCGCCCCGGCGCGAACTGCGCCAGCTGCGCCCGGTTGAAATGGAAGAACCGCAGCACGAGCGTCGCCCGCGAACCGTCGCCGACGGCGACGCGCAGCGTCGGGCGCCAGCGGAAGCCTCGCTCCACCGCCTCGATGCGGGCGTCCACCTGGGCCGGCACGCCGGGCCGGAGCTCCGCGATCGCGCTGACACGCGTCCGGTCCTCGTAGCGCAGCGGCAACAGCAGCCACAGGTCCTGCAGTGTCGACAGGCCTCGCTGCGCGAGCTTCTCCGCGATGCGCGGACCGACGCCCGGAAGCGACGACAGCGATTCGAGGCCACCGCCGGCGAGCACCGGCGCCGGACCGTCGCCGCGCGCTCGCGCCGCCTTCGGCATCAGCCGTGCGCGACGATCGCGTCGATTTCGACCCGGGCGCCGCGCGGCAGGCCCGAGACCTGGATCGTCGATCGCGCGGGGTACGGCGCCGCGAAGTAGTCGGCCATCACCGCGTTCACCGCGGCGAAGTCGCCGAGGTCCATCAGGTAGATGCCGACGCGCACGACGTCGTCGAGGGAGGCGCCGGCGGCTTCGCAGACCGCGCGCAGATTGTCGAAGACGCGGCGCGCCTGCATCGCGATGTCGCCCGCGACGAGCTCGCCGGTGGCCGGGTCGAGCGGGATCTGGCCGGACAGGTAGACGCTGCCGCCGGCGCGCACGGCCTGTGAATACGGGCCGATCGCGGCGGGCGCGCACTCGGTGGCGACGGGTTCACGGGGCATGGCGCACCTCGGCGGCGGGGATCGGAGGAACCGCGATTGTAGGAGCGCGGCGACGCAGCGGCCAGCGCGTCAGACGCGCAGCACGCCGTGCACGACGCCGAGGCGGCGGATGCGCCGGATCACGTCGGCCAGGTGCTTGCGATTGCGAACCTCGATCGAGAACTCCATCACCGAAACCGCGACGTCGCGTTCGCGGTATTCGACGGAATCGATGTTGGAATTGCTCTCGGCCACGGCCGCGGCCACCTGCGCCAGCACGCCCGGCTTGTTGTCGACTTCGATGCGCAGGCCGACGCGGTAGTCGCCGGCGACGTCGCGGTCCCACGCCATCGGCACGCAGCGCTCGGGGAACTTGCGGTACTCGGCCACGTTGGGGCAGTCGGCGCGGTGGACCACGACGCCCTTGCCGGCACTCAGGAAGCCCATGATCTCGTCGCCAGGGATCGGGTGGCAGCATTGCGCGAAGCTCAGCACGCCGCGCTCGCTGCCGGTGATCATGATGCGTTCCGACGTGCCGGCGACCGGCGGCGCCACGACCTTGGTCGACGGCACGGCGACGTCGACGCCGTGCACGAGCATCCGCGCCACCTGCGCCGGCATGCGGTTGCCGAGCGCGATGTCGGCGAGCAGTTCCTCGAGACGGCGGTAGCGCAGCTCGGCGAGCAGCTGGTCGAGCCGTTCGGTCGGAATGCGGTCGAGCGAACTGTCCTGCGTGTCGAGCGCGCGGTCGAGCATCCGGTGGCCGAGATCGACGGCGTCCTCGTGCTCGAGGCGCTTCAGGTAATGCCGGATCGCGGTCCGCGCCTTGCTCGACGCGACGAATTCCAGCCACTGCGGGCCCGGCGCCGCCGACGGCGCGGTGATCACCTCCACGCTCTGGCCGCTGGCCAGCTTCGCCCGCAGCGGCACCAGCTTGCGGTCGACGCGCGCCGCCACCGCATGGTTGCCCACGTCCGTATGCACGGCGTACGCGAAGTCGAGCGCCGTCGCGTTGCGCGGCAGGGCGAGGATGTCGCCCTTCGGCGTGAACAGGTACACCTCGTCCGGGAACAGGTCGACCTTGACGTTCTCGAGGAACTCCAGCGACGAGCCGGCGCTCTGCTGGGTGTCCATCAGGTTGCGCACCCAGTCCTGGGCACGCGCCTGCGCGGCGCTGCCGCCGCTGCCGGCGTTCTTGTAGAGCCAGTGCGCGGCGATGCCGCGCTCGGCGACCAGGTCCATGTCCTCGGTGCGGATCTGCACTTCCACCGGCGCGCCGTAGGGCCCGAACAGCACCGTGTGCAGGCTCTGGTAGCCGTTCGCCTTCGGGATCGCGATGAAGTCGCGGAAGCGCGCGTCGAGCGGCTTGAAGATCGAATGCACCGCGCCGAGCGCGTGGTAGCACTGCATCACCGTCGGCACGACGATGCGGAAACCGAACACGTCGAGGACCTGCTCGAGCGATTTACCTTCCTGGCGCATCTTCGTGTAGATGCTCCACGGCGATTTCACCCGGCTCACGAGGGTGTGGCGCAGCCCTTCCTGCGCGAGGCGCTGCGCCAGCTGCGCCTCGATCGTCGCCAGCGCCTCGCGCCGCATCACCGGCTGCGACGCGATCCGCTGCGAGATCACCGCATGACGTCGCGGATACAGCGCGCGGAAACCGAGATCCTGCAGTTCGGCCTTGAACCGGTTCATGCCCAGGCGCTGCGCGATCGGCGCGTAGATCTCCAGCGTCTCGCGCGCGATTCGGCGCCGCGACTCGGCGGCCATCGCGTCGAGCGTGCGCATGTTGTGCAGCCGGTCGGCGAGCTTGATCAGGATGACGCGCAGGTCGCGCGCCATCGCCAGCATCATCTTGCGGAAGCTCTCGGCCGCGGCTTCCTGCCGGTCGCGGAAATGCAGCTTGTCGAGCTTCGTGACGCCGTCGACGAGTTCGGCGACGGTCGGATTGAATTCGCGCTCGATCTCGCTGCGCGGCAGCGGCGTGTCCTCGAGCGCATCGTGCAGGATCGCGGCGCAGAGCGTCTCGGCGTCGAGCTTGAGTTCGGCGAGGATCCCGGCGACGGCGACCGGATGCGTGATGTACGCCTCGCCGCTCTTGCGGGTCTGTCCCTCGTGCGCGCGCGCCCCTACTTCGTAGGCGCGCCGCACCTGCCGCACCTGGTCCGCCGTGAGGTAACCGCGGAGTCGCCGTTCCAGCGCGTCGACGGCGTCCGGACACGGGTCCGGCCCGACCTCGGCGACGGTCTGCGGCGGCGAGAAATGCGACATGGCGGCAGCGTACGCGGCGGGCCACAGCCCATCAATGCGAACGCGGCGCCACGTTCACGGCGCCGTCAACGAAAAACGCGCCGGGCAGGCCGGCGCGTTCCGGAGTCCGACCGGGGCCGGCGCGATGCGCCGGCGGGGCGATCAGAGGTCGTCGCCGCCCTTCGACAGGTCGTCGTCGACGACTTCGGCCGCGGCCCACTCCAGCGCCTCGCGCTCGGCGCGCTCCCGCTCGGCCTTCTCGACGTCGTCGATCAGCTTCTGGTCGATGCGGCGGGCCGCGATCTCGCGCAGCGCCATCACGGTGGGCTTGTCCTGGTTCTCGCTGTTGTCGAGGGTCGGCTCGACGCCCTTGGCCAGCTGGCGGGCGCGCTTGGACGCCATCAGGACCAGCTCGAAGCGGTTGTCCACGACGGACAGGCAGTCTTCAACGGTGATGCGGGCCATGGGATCTCCGGGGGCGGCGGCGGCCGGCGGGCCGTCCAGCCTGGTTGTGCGGGAATGCGGGGACCGCGCAGTTTACGCGGCGACCGGCCGGTCCGCAATCCGGCCCCGGCGGGGCCGGGCCGGGCGGCGCCCGGGGGCCACGCGCCGGTCAGTCCCCCAGCAGGTCCCGGATCAGGCCGGCATGCCGCCGCGCCTGCAGCGGCTGGCGCAGCCGGTGGGCGACGAAGATCGCGCGCAGTTCGGCGGCCGCGGCATCGAAGTTCTCGTTGACGATCACGTAGTCGAACTCGTCGTGATGGGACATCTCGTCGCGCGCGGCGGCGAGGCGGCGGGCGATCGTCTCTTCACTGTCCTGCCCGCGGTTCCGCATCCGCGTCTGCAGCGCTTCGCGCGACGGCGGCAGGATGAACACGCTGACGCTGTCAGGCACCTTCTCGCGCACCTGGCGCGCACCCTGCCAGTCGATCTCCAGCAGCACGTCCTTCCCCGCGGCCAGCTGCGGCTGCACCGACTGCCTGGCGGTGCCCTTGTAGTCACCGTGCACCAGCGCGTGTTCGAAGAAGTCGCCGGCGGCGATCATCCGCTCGAATTCCGCGCGGTCGACGAAATGGTAGTGCTGCGCATGCCGTTCGCCCGGTCGCGGACCGCGCGAGGTGAACGAGATCGACAGCGCGATGCCCGGCTCGCGCGCCAGCACGGCATTGACGAGGCTCGACTTGCCGGCGCCCGACGGCGCGGCGACGACGAACAGCGTGCCGGGCACCGGAGCGTTCATTCGAGGTTCTGCACCTGTTCGCGCAGCTGCTCGATCAGCACCTTCAGCTCGACCGCCGCCTGCGTCGTACGCGCGTCGACGGACTTGGAGCCGAGCGTGTTCGCCTCGCGATTGAACTCCTGCATGAGGAAATCGAGCCGGCGCCCGACCGCCTCCGGCAGCGCGAACACGCGCCGGGCCTCGGCGACGTGGCTGCCCAACCGGTCGAGTTCCTCGTCGACATCGATCTTCTGCAGGTTCAGGACCACTTCCTGTTCGAGCCGGCCCGGGTCGAGCGGCAGCTTGAGGTCGGCGAGGCGCGCGTCGAGCCGGGTGCGCAGCGCCGCGCGGATCTCCGGCAGCCACGCCCGCACCTGCGCGGTGATGCGTTCGATGCCGTCGACGCGCTCGCGCATCACCGCCGCCAGCTTCTCGCCCTCGCGCTCGCGCGCGGCCACGAATTCGGCGAGCGTCGCGTCGAGCAGTGCCAGCGCGTCGGCCTGCAGGCCGGCCTGGTCCAGCGCGTCCTCCTCGACGACGCCCGGGTAGCGCAGCAGGTCGGTGAACTCGGTACGCAGGCCGGGAAAGCCGCCTTCCATCTCGCGGGCGGCCTGCGAAAGCTGACCGAGCAGCGGCAGGTTCAGCCGCAGCGCCGCCCGCCCTCCCGCCGCCGGGCGGAAACGCATCACGAGGTCGATCTTGCCGCGCGACACCTTCTGCGCGACGCGCTCGCGCAGCGCCGGCTCGATCGCGCGCAGCTCCTCGGGCAGCCGCAGCGCCAGCTCGTGGTAGCGATGGTTCACCGCGCGCAGTTCGCACCCGAGCGTGCCGCCGGTGGCGGCGCGTTCGCAGGCGGCGAAGGCGGTCATGCTGCGGATCATCGGCATTTCCGGGCTGCGGG
>CBIHMN010000149.1:0-5660 GCA_966211005.1 uncultured Arenimonas sp. | reverse complement strand
TTGGGGTACATGCTGCCTCCCGGGGTGGTGAGGTGGGGTAGGTGTTGTAGGTAACTATAACAGTAGAAAACGGCATGTCAACCTGCCGCCCGCGCTTTTTGGCCAAACTGATGGCACAGGCCGGGGTGCCCCCGGCACGGAGGACGGACATGCGGACTTCATCGATCGCGATCGCCATCGCGCTGGGACTGGTTCTGGCCGGGTGCACGCAGCAGACGCCGGCCGCGGACACCGCCTCGCCGGCCGCGGACGCGGCGGCGGCTCCGAGGGCGGCCGCGGAGGCCGCGGAGGCCGCGTCGCCGGCCCCGACGGCGCCGGGCGATCTGCTCGACCACGACTTCCGGCCGCTCGCCGGCGATACACCGGTGAACCTGCGCGAGGCCTACGCCGGCGACGTGCTGCTGGTGGTCAACACCGCGAGCAAATGCGGTTTCACGCCGCAGTACGAAGGCCTCGAGGCGCTGCACGCACGTCTTTCGCCGCGCGGTTTCAGCGTGCTGGGCTTTCCGTCGAACGACTTCATGGGGCAGGAGCCGGGGAGCGAAGAAGAGATCCGCGAGTTCTGCACGCTCACCTACGGCGTGAAATTCCCGATGTTCGAGAAGGTCGTCGTCACCGGCGACGAGGCCACGCCGCTGTACCGCGAACTCGCCGCGGCGACCGGCGACCAGCCCGGCTGGAATTTCCACAAATACCTGATCGGGCGGGACGGCGCCGTCGTCGCCAGTTTCCCGAGCAAGACGGCGCCGGACGACCCGGCGCTGCTCGCGCTGATCGAGCGCCTGCTGGAACAGCCGGTTCCCGACGATGAATGAACGGTGCGGCCGGCGTTGCCGTCCCGGCCCGGTGTCGCGACAATGGCGCCCCCTTCGCGCCGCCACGCGGCGCGTCACTCCAGGAGTCCTCTCGCAATGAATTTCCCCCTGCGTTCCCTCGCGCCGCTGGCGCTCGCCGGCCTCGTGCTGGCGATCGGCGGCTGCAATGCCGACAAGAACGGCACCGATGCCGACGCGGCCACCGAAGTGTCCGCCGACGCGGATGCCGACGCCAAGGCGGACGCCACCGGTCCGGTACCGGGCATCGAAGGCCTGGAGACCGAGCGCGAGCAGGTGAGCTACATGATCGGCATGGACGTCGCGAAGTCGCTGGCGCCGCTGAAGGACGAGGTCGACGCGGACGTGATCGCCGAGGCGCTCGCCGACAGCTTCGCCGGCCGCACGCCGAAGATGACGGAAGAGCAATCGCTGCAGGTGCAGCAGGCGTTCACCGCGAAGCTGCAGGCGCGCCAGGAAGCCGAACGCCTCGAAGCCGCGACGAAGGGCAAGGAAGAGGGCGCGAAGTTCCTCGCCGCGAACAAGGACAAGCCGGGCGTGCACACCACCGAGAGCGGCCTGCAGTACCAGGTCGTGCGCGAGGGCAATGGCCCGAAGCCGCAGGCGACCGACGTCGTCCGCGTGCACTACAAGGGCACGCTGCTCGACGGGACCCCGTTCGACAGCTCGTACGATCGCGGCCAGCCGGCCGAGTTCGGCCTGTCGCAGGTGATCCCGGGCTGGGCCGAGGGCGTCGCGCTGATGCCGGTGGGCAGCAAGTACAAGTTCTGGATTCCGTCCGACCTCGGCTACGGCGAGGCCGGCGGTGGTCCGATCCCGCCGAACGCGACGCTGACGTTCGAAGTGGAACTGCTCGAAATCGTCAAGTAAGACACCGCGCGCGGCCGCCTCGCGGCCGCGCGCCTGCCGCCGCGGGGATCGCGGCCGTCGCCGGGGGTCAGCATGCGAGTCACTGTTTTCGGAACCGGCTACGTCGGCCTGGTATCAGGCACCTGTCTGGCGGAAGTGGGGCACCATGTCGTCTGCGTCGACATCGACCAGGCGAAGGTCGACGGGCTGAACGACGGCGTGATCCCGATCTACGAGCCGGGGCTGGAACCGATGGTCCGCGCCAACCACGCGGCGGGCCGGCTGGAGTTCACCACCGACGCCGCCGCGGCCATCGCGCACGGCGACATCGTCTTCATCGCGGTCGGCACGCCGCCCGATGAGGACGGCAGCGCCGACCTGCAGTACGTACTCGCCGTCGCGAAGACGATCGGTCGCCATCTCGGGCGGCCGGCCGTCGTGGTCAACAAGTCCACGGTGCCGGTCGGCACCGCCGACAAGGTGCGCGCGGCGATCGCCGCCGAACTGCAGGCGCGCGGCGCCGACGTGGCGTTCGACGTGGTCTCCAACCCGGAGTTCCTGAAGGAGGGCGCGGCGGTGAACGACTGCATGCGCCCCGACCGCATCGTCATCGGTTCGCGCAGCGCGCGCGCGGTGGAGGCGATGAAGCGGCTGTATGCGCCGTTCAACCGCAACCACGACCGGGTGGTGGTGATGGACGAGCGTTCGGCGGAGCTGACCAAGTACGCCGCGAACGCGATGCTCGCGACCAAGATCAGCTTCATGAACGAGATGGCGAACATCGCCGAGCGTGTCGGCGCCGACATCGAGATGGTGCGCCACGGCATCGGTTCCGATCCGCGCATCGGCTACCACTTCATCTACCCGGGTGCCGGCTACGGCGGTTCGTGCTTCCCCAAGGACGTGCAGGCGCTGGAACGCATCGCGCGCCAGCACGGGTACGGCGCGAAGATCCTCGGCGCGGTGGAAGCGGTGAACGACGCGCAGAAATCCAAGCTGTTCGAGCTGATCGAACGGCATTACGGCGGGGCGCTCGGCGGCAAGACGATCGCGCTCTGGGGCCTGGCGTTCAAACCCAACACCGACGACATGCGCGAGGCGCCGAGCCGCACGCTGCTGCGGCAGCTCTGGGACGCCGGCGCCACGGTGCGCGCGCACGATCCCGAAGCGATGCACGAGACCACCCGCCTCTTCGGCGAACGTGCCGACCTCGTGCTCTGCGACACGCCGGCGGCCGCGCTGGACGGGGCCGACGCGCTCGTGCTCGTGACCGAATGGAAGGCGTTCGCCAGCCCGGATTTCGCGGCGCTCGCCGGCCGGCTCGCCGACCGCGTCGTGTTCGACGGCCGCAACCTCTACAACCCCGCGGCGGTCGAGGAAGCCGGACTGGCCTACTACGGCATCGCGCGCGGCCGTTCGCTGCGGTCGGACTGAGATGGGCGCCGACACCGACGCCGCGCTGTCCGCGCGCATCGCCGAACTCGAGACGCGCGTCGCGTTCCAGGAGCATGCACTCGGCGAGCTGAGCGACGCGCTGGCGGCCTCGCGACTCGAGGCGGCGCGCGTCGCCGGCAAGCTGGAGCGCGTGCTCGACGAGCTGCGCCAGATGCAGTCGACGCCTTTCGCCGATCCCGGCATCGAACCGCCGCCCCCGCACTACTGATCCGGACGTCATGAGCAATTCGCTGCGAGAAAAGCTGCTGGGTCTCGGCTTCAAGGCGCCGGAACCCGAGGTCCGTCCGAAGCGCGAGGAGCGGCGTCCTGCCGGCGACGCGCGGCCGGCGCGACCGTCGTCCGGCAAGCGTGGCCCCGAGAGGTCGCCGCCCGGTCGGGCGGGCGCCGGCAAGCCCGGGTCCGGCAAGCCCGGAGCCGGCAGGCCGGACAAGCCCGGCGAGCGCCGCGGTCCGCGGCCGCCGCGCAGCCGCGAGGACATCGACCTCGCCAAGGCCTATGCGATCCGCGCCCAGCGCGAGAAGGACGAGCGGATCGAGGCCGAGCGCGTCCGGCAGGAAGAGGCGCGCGCGCGTCGCGAGGCCAAGGCGAAGCTCGCCACGTTCCTGCAGGACAAGGCGCTGAACGATCCGGCCGCGGAGATCGCGCGTCATTTTCCGTACGGCGGCAAGATCAAGCGCATCCATGTGACCGAAGCGCAGCTCAAGGCGCTCAATGCCGGCGAACTCGGCGTGCTGCAGCTCGACGGCCGCTATCTGCTGGTGGCCTCCGCCGTGCTCGCCGAGGCCGAAGCGATCTTCGCGCCGGCGGTGGCGCTGAAGGTGGATCCGGACGCGCCGGTGGACGCGGATCCCTATGCGGACCCGCGGTTTGAAGTGCCGGATGATCTGGTCTGGTGAGGGCGGGTGGGGTCGCGGCTGAAGCCGTGTCCTGCGGGCCGCTCCTACGTCGGGTCGTAGTCGAGGTTGGCGGCGAGCCAGTGCTCGGCCTGCGCCAGCGCGACGCCCTTGCGCCGGGCGTAGTCGGCGACCTGTTCGCGTGAAAGCCGGCCGACGATGAAGTACTGGCTGCGCGGGTGCGAGAAATACAGCCCGCTGACCGCCGCGGCCGGATACATCGCGAAGCTGTCGGTCAGCGCGATGCCGGCGTTCGCGGTGGCGCCCAGCAGCTCGAAGATCGTCCGCTTCTCGCTGTGTTCCGGGCAGGCCGGGTAGCCGGGCGCCGGGCGGATGCCACGGTACTGCTCGGCGATCAGCGCCTCGTTGTCGAGTGCCTCGTCGGCCGCATAACCCCAGAGTTCCCTGCGCACGCGTCGGTGCAGCACTTCGGCGAACGCCTCGGCGAGCCGGTCGGCCAGCGATTTGAGCAGGATCGCCGAGTAATCGTCGTGGTCGGCGGCGAAGCGTTCCAGATGCGGCTCGATGCCGAGTCCGGCGGTGACCGCGAATGCACCGATCCAGTCCTCGCGGCCGCGGTCGGCCGGGGCGACGAAGTCGGCGAGGCAGAAGTTCGGCCGCTCGGCGGGCTTCTCCGCCTGCTGGCGCAGGAAATGCAGCACGCGCCCGCCGTGCCCGTCGTCGACGCGGACGTCGTCGCCGACCGACTGCGCGGGCCAGATCCCGACGACGCCCTTCGCGGTGAGCCAGTGCTCGTCGACGATGCGCGCGAGCATCCGGCGCGCGTCCGCGAACAGTTCGCGCGCCTGCGCGCCGACGACCGCGTCGTCGAGGATCGCCGGGTATCGGCCGGAGAGTTCCCAGGTCTGGAAGAACGGCGTCCAGTCGATGGCTTCGGCGATTTCCGCGAGCGGGTAGTCGTCGAACACCGTGACGCCGGGCTGCCGCGGCGCCGGCGGCTCGTAACGGCTCCAGTCGCCGTCGAATCGCTTGTCCCGCGCCCGCGCCAGGCCCATCAGCGGCTTGGCGTCGCCACGGTTCGCATGGCGCGCGCGGACATCGGCGTAGTCGGCCGCGTTGGCCGCGACGAACGGCCCGCGCAGATCGTCGCTGAGCAGCGACTGGGCGACGCCGACCGCGCGCGACGCATCCTTCACCCAGACGACCGGCGCGGGGTAGTGCGGGTCGATCTTCAGCGCGGTATGGGCGCGCGACGTCGTCGCGCCGCCGATCAGCAGCGGTATCGTGAAGTCCTGCCGCTTCATCTCCCGCGCGACGTGGCTCATTTCCTCCAGCGACGGCGTGATCAGGCCGGACAGGCCGATCAGGTCGGCGTTCTCCTCGCGCGCGCGGTCCAGGATCACCTGCGCCGGAACCATCACGCCGAGGTCGACGATGTCGTAGTTGTTGCACGCGAGCACGACGCCGACGATGTTCTTGCCGATGTCGTGCACGTCGCCCTTCACCGTCGCCATCACGACCTTGCCCTTGGCCCTGCCGGCGTCGCCGGTGCGCGCCTTCTCCGCTTCGATGTAGGGGATCAGGTGCGCGACCGCCTTCTTCATCACGCGCGCCGACTTCACCACCTGCGGCAGGAACATCTTGCCGGCGCCGAACAGGTCGCCGACGA
>CBIHMN010000148.1:0-5677 GCA_966211005.1 uncultured Arenimonas sp. | reverse complement strand
CGCTGGGCTTCATGTACTTCTTCGGCGTCACGCTGAACGTGCTGACGATGATGGGGCTGCTGCTGGCGGTCGGCATGCTGGTCGACAACGCCGTGGTGGTGGTCGAAAGCATCTACCAGGAACGCGAGAAGCACCCGGGCAACGCCTCGTGGGCGTCGGTGATCGGCACGAAGAACGTGGCGATCGCGCTGTCCGCCGGCACGCTCTGTCACTGCATCGTGTTCGTGCCCAACCTGTTCGGCGCGACGAACCAGATCAGCATCTTCATGGTGCAGATCGCGATCACGATCACGGTGTCGCTGCTGGCGTCGTGGCTGGTGGCCGTGAGCCTGATTCCGATGCTGTCGGCGCGGATGAAGACCCCGCCGGCGGCCACCGCCAGTACCGGCGCGATCGCGCGGATGCAGGACGGCTATGCGCGCTTCCTCGGCTGGACGCTGCGCCACCGCGGCGTCAGCGTGCTCGGCATCCTGCTGATCGTCGTGGTGAGCTTCGTGCCGATGCAGATGACGAAGAAGGACTTCTTCTACCAGGAGCCGACGCGCGAGCTGGAGATGTATTACCAGTGGAAGGGGGCGTACTCGCTGCAGCAGGTGTCGGACGAGGTGCTCCGGGTCGAGAACTGGCTGGACGAGAACCGCGAGAAGCTGCAGATCGAGCAGATCTACTCGTGGTACAGCGAACAGGGTTGGGCCGGCACCCGCGTGACGCTGCGCAGCGACGGTGGCGACCTGCGACCGCCGAAGGACGTGATGGAGGAGATCCGCGCCGACGCGCCGAGATCCGCGCGCTACACGCTCGGGTTCAACAACGACGGCGGTGGCCAGCAGGGCGGGGGACAGCCGTCGATCCAGGTGTCGCTGATCGGCGACTCGTCCGAGCAGCTCAAGGAGCTCGCCGAAGTCATCATCCCGCGGCTGTCGACGCGAGAGGAACTGCGCGACGTGCGCGTGGACACCGGCGACGTCAACACGGAGCTGGCGATCCGCGTCGATCGCGAGCGGGCGCTGTCGTACGGTTTCAGCGCGGAGCAGGTGGCGCAGTACGTCGGCATCGCGCTGCGCGGCACGCCGCTGCGCGAGTTCCGGCGCGGCCAGAGCGAGGTGCCGGTCTGGGTGCGTTTCGACGGTGTCGACGATTTCGGCATGGAGGACCTCGCGTCATTGACGCTGCGCGCCCCCGACGGTTCGGCGATTCCGCTGCTTTCCGTCGTCAGCGTCGACATGCAGTCCTCGTCGACTCAGGTGTTCCGCCAGAACCGCCGTACGACGCTCAACATCCAGGCCAACCTCGCCGACAAGGTGACGATCGAGGATGCCCGCGCCGCGATGGAAGGCGAGCTGAAGGTGATGACGCTGCCGCCGGGGTATTCGTGGAGCTTCGAGGGCGCGTTCCAGCGCGAGGACGAGGCCGGCAAGCAGATGGCGTTCAACACCATCATCGCGCTGCTGATGATCTACGTGGTGATGGCGGCCGTGTTCGAGTCGCTGCTGTTCCCGGCGGCGATCATGAGCAGCATCGTCTTCTCGATCTTCGGCGTGTTCTGGCTGTTCTGGATCACCGGCACGGTGTTCAACATCATGGCCGCGATCGGCATCCTGGTGCTGATGGGCGTGGTGGTGAACAACGGCATCGTCATGGTGGAACACATCAACGCACTGCGCCGCGCCGGTTTCGACCGCACGCACGCGCTCGTGCAGGGCAGTCGCGACCGCCTGCGGCCGATCCTGATGACCATGGGTACCGCGATCCTGGGCATGGTGCCGATCGCGCTGAGCCAGACGCAGATGGCCGGTGACGGCCCGGCGTACTACCCGATGGCGCGCGCCATCGCCGGCGGTCTCGCGTTCTCGACGCTGGTGAGCCTGCTGTTCCTGCCGACGATCTACGCGATGCTCGACGACATGCGCGAATTCGTCACCGGGCGGATGCGGGCGGCACGCGAATGGCGGCAGCCGCCGGCGATCCCCGCCACCGGCGAATGACCGCTCAGCCGAGGCGGCCGATCAGGGCCGCCCCGGCGATCCAGACCGCGATCCCGGTGCCGAGGCTGGTCAGGAAGAAATTGACGAGCACGCGTGCGACGCGATTGCGCCACCACCCGGTCAGCCGGGAGGTGTCGTCGCGCAGCCGCAGGAAGTCGGCGTAGGTGGGCTTGCGCAGCCACGCCTCCACGAGCGCCGACACGGTCCCCGACGCGAGCGCCGGATGCAGCGGCGTCAGTGGCGACGACACCGCGGCGGCGAGAATCGACAACGGATGACCGCCCGCGGCGAGGCAGCCGAGCGCGCCGCCGATCGCCGTCGTGACGGCCCACTGCAGCACCATGTCGCCGCCCGTTTCGGCGCCGCCCTGCCAGAAGCCCCAGGCGAAGCCACCGAGCAGGAACGCGACGAGCACGATCGTGAACCACGGGATGTCGGAGCGTCGTTCCAGCGCATCGAGCCCGGCGAGCTCGTCCGCCGGCGGCGCCGTGCCCTCGCGCAGCATGGCGGCCAGTCCCTTCAGGTGACCGGCGCCCACCACGGCCAGTACCCGGCGCGCACCGTCGCTGCCGACCTGGCGCAGCCGCGCGGCCATGTAACGGTCGCGCTCGGCGATCACCGCCTCGTAGAGCGGCGGACTGCCCGCGGCGAATTCACCGAAGCTGGCTTCGAGGAAGTCGCCTTCCTTCAGCTTCTCGATCTCGTCGCTGCCGACCTTCTCGTCGGCGAACAGACTCGCCCCCAGCCCCGCGATCAGCTTCGTGCGGCCCCAGAACCCGAGCCGCGAGAACGCGCGGCGGAGGGTGATGCCGACGTCGCGGTCGATCAGCGCCATCCGCAGGCCGCGTTGCTGGGCACCGAGCGACGCGGCCTTGAGTTCCGCGCCGGGCTCGACGCCGAGCTGCTCGGCGAGGCGCCGCTGGTAGGCGGCCAGCGCGAGGTTGGCGGCGACCAGCCCGGTCTTTCCTTCTCGCAGTATCTGGAACAGGTCCAGCTTCGCCAGCGCGTCCGGGTCGGTCAGCGCGCGGTGGCGCTGCGCATCGAGCTCGATCGCGATGGTGTCGTAGTCGCCGCGGGCGACTTCCGCTTCCACCGCATCGACGCTGGCGCGCGATACGTGCGCGGTGCCGAGCAGCGTGTAGTGCACGCCGTCGCGTTCGACGAACAGGTGCGGCTGGTCATGCAGGGCGCCGGCGGCGCCCGGGTCGGGGATGTTCAATCGCGGTACCGCTTGAGCAGGTCCTGGTAGGCGTCGATGCGGCGGTCGCGCAGGAACGGCCAGATGCGCCGCACCTTTTCGCTGCGCGCGAGGTCGATGTCGACGACGAGCACCTCCGCCGCCTCCGTCCCGGCTTCGCCCAGCACTTCGCCCTGCGGACCGAGCACGTGGCTGCTGCCCCAGAAATCGATGCCCGACGCGTCGGTCGGGGACGGTTCGTGGCCGACCCGGTTGCAGCTGAGCACCGGCAGCCCGTTGGCGACGGCGTGGCCGCGGTGGCTCAGGATCCACGCGTCGCGCTGGCGCGATTTCTCGGCCGCGTCGTCGTCGGGGTCCCAGCCGATCGCGGTCGGGTAGAGCAGCATCTCCGCGCCGGCCAGCGCCATCAGCCGCGCGCCTTCCGGATACCACTGGTCCCAGCAGACGAGCACGCCGAGCCGGCCCACGCTCGAATCGATCGGCTCGAAGCCGAGGTCGCCGGGGGTGAAGTAGAACTTCTCGTAGAAGCCGGGGTCGTCCGGGATGTGCATCTTGCGGTACTTGCCCAGCAGCCGTCCGTCGGCTTCCAGCACGACGGCGGTGTTGTGGTAGAGCCCCGCGGCACGGCGCTCGAACAGCGAACCGACGATCACGACGCCGTGCTTTTTCGCCAGCGCGCCGAGGCGCTCCGTGCTCGGGCCGGGGATCGGCTCGGCGCGGTCGAATTCGTCGCAGTGCTCGCGCTGGCAGAAGTACGGGCCGTTGTGCAGTTCCTGCAGCAGCACGAGCTTCGCGCCCCGCGCCGCGGCGTCGGCCACGCGCGCCTCGATGTTGGCGAGGTTGTCCTCGGTCGAGCCATGGTCGCGGTCCTGCACGAGCGCGACGGTGAGCATCCTTTCGTTCATGCCAGCAGGCCCTCCGGGAGTTGCATCGTGACGCAGTGCAGGCTGCCGTTCTGGCGGATCAGCGGCCGGCAGTCGATCGGCACGATCTCGCGGCCGGGAAACGCGCGGCCGAGCACCTCGGCGGCGGCGTCATCGGCCGGGTCGCCGTAGGCCGGCATCAGCACCGCGCCGTTGATGATCAGGAAGTTGGCGTAGGACGCGGCGAGGCGACGGCCGTCTTCGCGGATCGCGCGCGGCCACGGCAGCGGAAAGAGCCGATACGGAAACCCGTCCGGCGTGCGGAACGCGGCGATCTCGGCCGCCATCGCCTGCAGCTCGGCGTAATGGCTGTCTTCCGGATCGTCGCAGGCCTGGTAGACGATCGCGTCGGTCGCGGCGAAGCGGGCCAGCGTGTCGATGTGCGCGTCGGTGTCGTCGCCCTCGAGGTAGCCGTGGTCGAGCCACAGCGTCCGCTCCTGCCGCAGGTACGCCTGCAGCCGCGCGGTCATCGTTTCGCGGTCGATCGACGGATGACGTTCGTGCAGGCACGCCCACGTCGACAGCAGCGTGCCGTCGCCGTCGGTTTCGATGCCGCCGCCCTCGAGCGCGAAATCGACGCGTTCGCGCGCCGCGCCGCCGAACAGCCCGCCGGCATGCAGGCGCGCGACCAGCTGGTCGTCCTCGCCGGCGTCGAACTTGCCGCCCCAGGCGGTGAATTCGAAGTCGAGCAGCCGGAACCCGTCAGCGTCGCGCAGCGTGATGGGGCCCGAGTCGCGCAGCCACGTATCGTCGTACGGAAGCTGCGCGAACCGCACGCGGTCGGTGGGAACCCCGGCCCCGGACAGCATCGCCGCGGCGCGCCTGCCGACCTCGACGTCGGCCACGCAGACCACGACCCGTTCGAACCGGGCGATCGCCGCGGCGAGCTCGACATAGGTGCGCTCGACGTCGGCCAGGCCGTCGGCCCAGTCGGTGCCGGCGTGCGGCCACGCGATCAGGACGCCGGACTGGGGTTCCCATTCCGCCGGGAAGCGAAGCGAGGCGGACATGGTGCTACCGCTGGGCCGGCGCCGGGCCGATCTCGGTCGGCGACGCCTTCGCGGCCACGGCGTCCACGACGTGGTCGTGCTCGAAATACACAGAGAACCCCGGGTACGCCCAGCGGGTGATCGGCGGGTTCGCGGCGGTCGAACCCGGGCCGGCGACGGCCGGATACTTCCGCGTCGGCGCACCGAAGCGGGCTTCCACGTCCGCCATCGAGGCACCGCGGGCCGGCATCGCGACGGTTTCCGACCGCACGCGTTCCACCAGCAGCGTATCGGACCCGGCCAGCGCGGCCGGGGCGACCAGCGCCAGGGACAGGATCAGAACCTTCATGGTCGGTCTCCGCTCATTCTCGGGTGACGGTGCGGGCGGCATGATCGCAAAACGGCCCCGGGCAGACTATCCCCGCGGTGCCGTCGACGATGCGTCGCGGTGGCGGCGGCAAACGAAAACGCCGGCTTTCGCCGGCGTTTCGCGGTTTCGGTGGCGGCCTGCGCTCAGCGCTGGCGGGCCTTGAAACGCGGGTTCGACTTGCAGATCACGAAGACCTTGCCACGACGGCGGAC
>CBIHMN010000147.1:0-5709 GCA_966211005.1 uncultured Arenimonas sp. | reverse complement strand
GCCGCGTCGGGATCGGCGGTGATGTCGATCGCCGCGAAATAGTCGAGGCCGGCGAGCGAACGCTGCAGATCGAGCAGCTCCGACTGCCGGTACGGCTCGCCCGGCGTCCACGGCACCAGGTTCTCCAGCAGGCCGGGGCGGAACGGATGCCCATGGAACGTCGCGTCGCCGAGGGCGTAGCGCTCGCCGCTGGTCCACGCCAGTTCGATCGCCGCGCTGCGCGTCGCGCGTTCGACGCGCACGGTGTGCACCGGCAGCGCCGCGTCGAAGTACCCGCGCTCGGCGAGCGCGCGATCGATGCGCGCCTTGCCGTCCTCGTAGGTGCCGTGGTGGAACACCTGGCCGTCGCGCGGGCGGAAACGCCCGAGCAGCCGCATCAGCGTCGAATCGGCGGCGGCCGGGCCGGTGAGCGTGATGTCGCGCGCCGTCACGCGCACCGGTTCGCCGGGCACCACGCGCACGACGACATCGACGTGATCGCCGTCGCGGCGCACGTCGGGCGCGATTTCCGGGGCGTAGTAACCGTAGGGTTCCATCGCGGCGCGTACTTCGCCGGGCGTGCGGCGAAGCAGGTACGACAGCCGGCTCTCGCTCAGCGTCGCGCGCCGGCCGGGTTCCAGGCGCTGCAGCGACAGCGCGTCGGCGACGTCGTCGCGCATCGCCTCGTCGGCGATGCCTTCGACCCGCACCTCGCGCAGCTCCAGCGCCGCGACGGACGGCGCGGCGCCTGCGAGCACGAACGACAACAGGCACGCGGCGGACGAGTGCGTCGGCATCGCGTGAGGATACGCGTGCGCGATGAACGCGACGTCAGCCCGACAGTCGCTCCACCGACGCGACCGCCGCGAAGCGATCGGCGACCTGGCGCAGCAGCGCGAGCCGGTTGTCGCGCAGCGCCGCGTCGTCGGCCATCACCATCGTGCCGGCGAAGAACGCGTCGACCGGCTGCTGCAGGTCGGCGAGGCGCTTGAGCGTGCCGACGTAAGCGCGCTGCTCGAGCAGCGGCGCCGTGTCGTCCAGGGCCGCGCGCAGCGCGTGGTGCAGCGCCTGTTCCGCCGGCTCGACGAGGCGGCCGGGGTCGACCGCGTCCGGCACCGGGCCGTCGTGCTTGCGCAGGATGTTGCGGATGCGCTTGTTGGCCGCGGCGAGCGACGCCGCCTCGCGCAGCTTCGCGAAGGCCGCGATCGCCTGCAGCCGCCGGTCGAAATCGACCAGCGACGCCGGCTGCACGTCGGCGACCGCGTCGAACTGCGTCGCCGGCACGCCCTGGTCGGCGTAGTAGCCGCGCAGGCGTTCCAGGATGAAGCCGTGCAGTTCGTCGATGTCGTCGCCGCGCATCAGGCTCGGGCCGTCGCCGGGGGCTTCGCCCTGCGTGCGGCGCACGACTTCCGCCATCGAATCGGCGGCGCCGGCGCGCGCGGCGATCAGCAGCTGGCGCAGGTCGAGGTCGAGGCCGGATTCGATCATCGTGCGCGCCAGGCCGAGCGCGGCACGGCGCAGCGCGAACGGATCCTTGTTGCCGGTCGGCTTCAGCCCGGCGGCGAACCCGCCGGCGAGCGTGTCGAGGCGTTCGGCGATGGCCAGCACCTGGCCGAGCCGCGACGGCGCGATCCCGTCGCCGGCGAACCGCGGCTGGTACGCCTCGGCGATCGCCGCGGCGATGTCGTCGTCATGGCCCGCGGCCGCCGCGTAGACGCGGCCGGCGAGGCCCTGCATCTCCGGGAATTCGCCGACCATGCGGCTCTGCAGGTCGGCCTTGGCGAGCAGCGCGGCACGGCGCGCCTGCAGCGGTTCGGCGCCGACCTGCACCGCGATCGCCTCCGCCAGCAGCGCCACGCGCGCGGCCTTGTCCGCCAGCGTGCCGAGCTTCGCCTGGTAGGTGACCGAGCCGAGGCCGTCGGCCATCGCGTCGAGGCCCTGCTTCAGGTCCTCGTCGAAGAAGAAGCGCGCGTCGGCGAAACGCGGGCGGATCACGCGCTCGTAACCGCGGCGGATCTCGGACGGATCGCGGCTCTCGATGTTGGCGATGCCGATGAAGCGTTCCGACAGCCGGCCGTCGGCGTCGAGCACCGGGAAGAACTTCTGGTTCGTTTCCATCGTCGACACCAGCGCTTCCTGCGGCACGCGCAGGAACTCGCGGTCGAACGAGCACAGCACCGCGCTGGGCCATTCGACCAGGCAGTTCACCTCTTCCAGCAGCGCGGGGTCGACACGGGCCTCGCCACCGGCCTCGCGCGCCGCGGCGGCGATGCCGGCACGGATGCGCTCGCGGCGCTCGCGCGGATCGGCCAGCACGTACGCGGCGCGCAGCGCCTCCACGTACTCGCCGGCATCGTTGAGCCACACGGGCTTGCCGCTGTGGAAGCGGTGGCCGCGGCTCATCCGGTCGGACTTCAGGCCGAGCACGTCGCCCGGCGCGACCTCGCGGCCGAACAGGATCACCAGCCAGTGCACCGGCCGGACGAAGGCGATGTCGCGCGCGCCCCAGCGCATCGGCTTCGGAATCGGCAGCCCCTTCACGGCCTCGGCGACGACCTCGGCGAGCAGGTCGACCGTGGCGGCGCCCGGCCGCGAGCTGCGCGCGACGAAGCGCATGCCCTTCGCGTCGGTGACGCGGTCGAGCTTTTCCCACGCGATGCCGTTCTTCTGCGCGAAGCCGAGCAGCGCCGCGGTCGGCTTGCCGTCGGCGTCGAGCCCGATGTTCAGGTACGGCCCGGGCACCTCGACGTGCTGTACCGGCTGCTGCACGGCGACGCGCGGCAGATACGCGGCCAGCCGGCGCGGCGTGTACAGCGGGCCGCCGGCATCGGCCGCGGTCACGCCGGCGGGCGCCTCGCCCGAGCCGACCTGCACCCGCCGCGCCGCGAGCGCCGCGACGATGCCTTCGTGGAACGCGCGCGCGAGCTCCGGCAGCGCCTTCGGCGGCAGTTCCTCGGTGCCGATCTCGACGAGCAGCGGCAGGAAATCAGCCATCGACGGTCTCCGTGGTGCGGCCTTCATCCGGCATGCGCAGGCCCGGGAACCCGAGCTTCTCGCGCTGGGCGAAATACGCCTCGGCGACGCTGCGGGAAAGGTGCCGGACGCGCAGGATGAAGCGCTGGCGCTCGGTGACGCCGATCGCGCGGCGCGCGTCGAGCAGGTTGAACGCGTGCGACGCCTTGCAGACCTGGTCGTACGCCGGCAGCGGCAGCCCGAGTTCGACCAGCTTCAGCGCCTCGGCCTCGCACGCGTCGAAACGGTGCTGCAGCTCCGGCACGTCGGCATGCTCGAAGTTGTACGCGCTCTGCTCCACCTCGTTCTGGTGGTAGACGTCGCGATAGGTGACGGTGCCGCGCGGGCCGCGCGTCCAGACGAGGTCGAACACGTCGTCGACGTCCTGCAGGTACATGCACAGGCGCTCGAGGCCGTAGGTGATCTCGCCGGTGACCGGCCGGCATTCGAGGCCGCCGGCCTGCTGGAAGTAGGTGAACTGCGTCACTTCCATCCCGTTGAGCCAGACCTCCCAGCCGAGGCCCCACGCGCCCAGCGTCGGCGATTCCCAGTTGTCCTCGACGAAACGCAGGTCGTGCACCAGCGGGTCGATGCCCAGCGCCTTCAGCGAGCCGATGTACAGATCGAGGATGTCGTCGGGGTTCGGCTTCAGCACCACCTGGTACTGGTAGTAGCGCTGCAGGCGGTTCGGGTTCTCGCCATAGCGGCCGTCGGTCGGACGGCGGCACGGCTGCACGTAAGCGGCGCTCCACGGCTCGGGGCCGAGCGCGCGCAGGAACGTGGCGGGGTGGAACGTGCCCGCGCCGACCTCGAGGTCGAGCGGCTGGATCAGCACGCAGCCCTGTCCGGACCAGTATGCGTTCAGCCGCTGGATCAGTTCCTGGAAGGTCGGAGCGCTCATCGCGGGTCGCCGTGCGGGAAAGCGCGCTAGTATAGCCGCGACCCGCGCAGCGCCTGATTTCCGGCCGGATTTCGAGTCACGCATGAAACCCTTCCTGATCCTCGAGACCGGCGCGCCGATCCCCTCGCTGCGCCGGCACGGTGGCTTCGGCCACTGGATCCGCGTCGCCGCCGGGCTGCACGGCCGGCAGGTGCGGCAGCTGGCGGTGACCCAGGGCGCGCCGCTGCCGGACGCGCGCGATTTCGCCGGCGTGCTGGTCACCGGTTCCGGCGCGATGGTCACCGACCGCGAGGACTGGAGCGAACGCTCGGCCGCGTGGCTGCGCGATGCCGCGCACGCCGGGCAGGCGCTTTTCGGCATCTGCTACGGGCACCAGCTGCTCGCGCACGCGCTCGGCGGCCGCGTCGACTGGAACCCGCGCGGCCGCGAGATGGGCACCGTGGCGCTCACGCTCGAAGCCGACGCGGCGAACGATCCGCTGTTCACCGGGCTGCCGGACCGCTTCCTCGCGCAGGCGACGCACCAGCAATCGGTGGTCTCGGCGCCGCCGCAGGCGCGGGTGCTGGCGCGTTCCGGCCTCGACGACTGCCACGCGTTCCGCTGGGGCGAAGCGACCTGGGGCGTGCAGTTCCATCCCGAGTTCAACACCGGCGTGATGCGCGGCTACATCGCCGCGCGCGCCGACGCGCTGGCCGGCGAAGGCCACGATCATCGCCGGCTGCTGCAGGACGTGCGGCCGGCACCGCTGGCGCGGCGCGTGCTGCGCCGGTTCGTCCACGTGGCGCAGCATCGCGCCCGCATCGGGAGCAGCAAGTGACCGTGAAGAATGTTTCGATGGGTGCGCCGTTCGACTGGCTGATGAAGGGGCTCGATGTCGGCCGCCGCAACCCGGGCGCGCTGTTCGGCGGCTTCCTGTGGCTGCTGGCGGTCGGGCTGGTGCCGTCGGTGATACAGATCGCGGGCGATGCGCTGGCCGCGCCTGGATCGGCGGCGTATATCGCGGCGTACGCGCTGTCGCTGGTGCTGAGCCTGGTGCTGATGCCGCCGCTGATGGGCGCCGCGTTCCGCCTGCTCGACCGCTGCGAGCGCGGCGAGGCGGTGGCCGCCTCCGACATCTTCGACGGGTACCGTCTGCCCGGCTTCGCGCGGCACATGGTGCTGCTGTCGCTGGCGTTCGTCGCGGTGTACGTGGTGGCGCTCGCCGCGCTGCTGCTGGTGCTGCCGGGCAAGGACGCGCTGCTCGCGATCGTGGCGCGGATGGCGGCGGCGCCACCGGGCGGGCAGCCGGACATGAGCGGCCTCGCGCCGCCGCCGGGGGGCTTCTTCCTGTGGCTGCTGGGCGCGATGTTCCTGCTGACGCTGCTCGGCAACGCCTACATGCTGGCGTTCGCGCAGGCGGCGCTGCGCGGGCGCGGCGTGCTCGATTCGCTGCGCGACGGGTTCGCGGGGGCGCTGCGCAACCTGCTGCCGTTCCTCGGCTTCGCGATCGCGATGGCGTTCGTCGGCTTCGTGCTGCTGCTGATCGCCGCGGTCGTCATCGCGCTGGTGGTCGGCCTGCTTGCGATGGCGAGCAAGCTGCTGGCCGTGGCGGTGGCGATCCCGCTGTACCTCGTGCTGATGCTCGCGCTGTACGTGGTGATGTTCGGCTTCTACTACCACGGCTGGCGCGAGATCTTCGACCTGCCGGCGCCGGCGGCGACGGACGACACGCTGGCGGCGTGATCCGGCTTCAGCCGGAGGCGCCGACGGCTTCGTTCAGCAGCTGCGCATAGCGCAGCAGCACGAAACCGGTGAGGCCAAAGAACGCGGCCACCTGC
>CBIHMN010000146.1:0-5719 GCA_966211005.1 uncultured Arenimonas sp. | reverse complement strand
GTCTATCGGAAGGATTTCCTTGCCAATATCTCGCCCACGCTGGCGGATCCGGCGCTCATCCTCGGCTCGCTCGGCATGGGCCTGTCCGGGTTTGTGGTTCAGATCGATGGCATGAGTTACGCCCAGTTCCTCGCGCCGGGCATGATCGCCACCACCGCGCTGTTCACCGCGTTCTTCGAGAGCAGTTATGGTTTCTACGTCCGCATGACCTTCGAGTCCGTCTTCAAGGCGATGCTCACCACCCCCATCGGCGTGCGGGAGGTGGTGGCGGGGGACCGGTCGAGGCTGGTCGCGGCTGAAGCCGCGCCTGCCGGGGGGGCGGGGGACGTGCTGGCGGTGTTCCGTACCGTGGCGGAATCGCTGCCGCGCTACGGGCCGCGGGCGTTCGGGCCGTACATCGTCAGCATGAGCCGCAGCGCCGCCGATGCGCTCGCGGTGCTGGCGCTGGCGCGGCTCGCCGGATGCGTCGACGCGCACGGCGCGGTGCCGCTCGACGTCGCGCCGCTGTTCGAAACCGTCGACGACCTGCGCGCCGCCGCCGCCACGCTGCGCTCGCTGTTCGCCGACCCGGTGTATCGCCAGCACCTGCGCGCACGCGGCGACCGCCAGGTCGTGATGCTCGGCTATTCCGACAGCGCGAAGGACGGCGGCATCGTCGCGTCGCGCTGGGCGCTGCAGCGCACGCAGGTGGAACTGGTGGCGCTGGCCGCGGAAGCCGGCGTGCGCATCGCGTTCTTCCACGGCCGCGGCGGCTCGCTGTCGCGCGGTGGCGGCAAGACGGAGAAGGCCGTGATCGCCGCGCCGCGCGGTTCGGTCGACGGGTACCTGCGGCTCACCGAGCAGGGCGAGGTGATCCACCGCAAGTACGGCATCCGCGCGCTGGCGCTGCGCAACCTGGAGCAGACCGCCGGCGCGGTGCTGCGCGCGACGCTGCGACCGCGGCCGCCCGAGCCGCGCGAAGGCGAGTGGCGCGAGATCGCGGCCCTGGTCGCCGACGCGTCGCGCGCGCATTACCGCCGCCTCGTCTACGACACGCCCGGCTTCGTCGACTATTTCCGCGACGCGACGCCGATCGACGTGATCGAGCGCCTGCGCATCGGTTCGCGGCCGAGCAAGCGCGGCAGCGCCGGCGGCGTCGAGTCGCTGCGCGCGATCCCGTGGGTGTTCGCGTGGTCGCAGAACCGCTGCGGCCTCACCGCCTGGCTCGGCGTCGGCACCGGGCTGCAGGCGGCGATCGACCGCCACGGCCTCGACGCGGTCGCGGCGATGGCGCGCGACTGGCCCTTCTTCGCGACGCTGATCGACGATGTCGAGATGGTGCTGGCGAAATCCGAGCTGCCGATCTTCGAGCGCTATTCGCGGCTGTCGCCGGCGCACGCCGCGTTCTTCCCCGGCATCGCCGCCGAATTCGCGCTGACCCGCGACCGCGTGCTCGCGATCAAGGGCAGCGACCGCCTGCTCGACGGCGACTACCGCCTGCGCGAGTCGATCCGCCTGCGCAATCCGTACGTCGACCCGATCAGCCTGCTGCAGGTGGACCTGCTGGCGCGCTGGCGCGCGGCGGGAAGGCCGGAGGACGCGTCGTTCCGGGCACTGGTGGCGACGGTGAACGGGATCGCGGCGGGCATCCAGAACACGGGGTGAGGGCGCTCTTGAGCTCCGCCCGTCCTCATCCGCCGCGATCGATCTTCTGCAGCGCGGCGATCCACGCCTTGTCCGCCGCCCGGCTGTGCGCCGGCAGGCGCGCCGCGATGCGCATCGCTTCGGCCGCGACCCCGCGGGCGCGGGCGGTGTCGCCCCATTCGCGCAGCAGCGTGGCGTAGCGCGCGCGGGCCTCGAGGCCGGGGAAATAATCGACCAGCACGTCGAACTCCTCGCGCGCCTTGTCGCGGTCGCCGAGCGCGGCGACGGCGCGCGCGTAGGTGAGGTGCCCGGCGGCGGAGCGGAACTCGGGCTTCGCGGCGATCAGCGTGTCGAGCGTGGTCTTCGCGTCGCCGGCGCGGCCGCTTTCGAGCAGCGCGCGGGCCTTGCGCACGAGGATTTCGGGGTCGTCGGCATAGAGGCCGGTCAGCGCGCCCTCGTACAGCGGCAGCGCGTCGGCCGGCTTGCCGTCGGCGACCAGCGCATCGGCGAGCCGCAGCCGGTTCACGACCGAGCCGGCGTCTTCGTACGCACCGCGCGCCTCGCGCAGTTCGCGGCCCGGGTCGAGCAGCGTGCGCACCTTGCGCGACGCCTGCCGCGCGCCGCGGCTGTGGCGCATTTCCGGCAGCACGATCGCGACCACGTACACCACGCTGCCCAGGAACGGGAACATGAAGAGGATCAGCAGCCAGTAGATCGGCTGGCCGTTGCGCACCGCGTGGATGCCGCACGCCAGCGCGGCCAGGATATGGAGGATCGCGAACAGGGACATGGGCGCTCCGGAAGGACGCGCGATTATCGCGCAGCCTCCGCGCCGCGACACCCGGTCGCGGTCAGGCCGACTTGACGTCGCTCAGCTGCCAGTGCGACCCGGCCAGCCAGCGCATGCGCTGCTTGAACACCGGCCCGGGCAGCGACGTGGTCGCCACGAGCCAGACATCCAGATGCTTGTCCTCGCCGGTGACGATGGCCGCGGGATCGGTGGCGCCGAGCGACGGATCGATCTCGTCGGGTTCGTCCTGCTTCGCCCGCCAGCGCTCGAACAGCACCGGCGTGCGCAGCGCCGCCTGCAGTTCCTCGGCGAATCCCGCCGCGCCTTCCGATCGGAACGCGAGGTCCGCGTCGTCGCCGCGCGCGTTCGCGGGGTCGGGGAGTCGCAGGTAGTAGCGCGTCGCCATGGGATCCTCCTTTTTCGGGCGACCCTAGCACCGGCCGCGTCGCCTGCGCGTCGTGGCGCGCGCGCCGGGTCCGCCGCGACGTGCGGTACGCTCGACGCGACCACGGGACGGGGAACGGACGATGCGGATGCGATGGGTCGGCGCGGTACTCGGGCTGGTGCTGGCGGCGCCGGCGGGCGCGGCGACGCTGGCGCTGGTCGGCGGCACGCTGGTGGACGGCACGCTGCGCGAGCCGATCCGCGACAGCGTGATCCTCGTCGACGGCGAGCGGATCGTCGCGGTCGGCACCGTCGACACGCTGCCGGTGCCGGCCGGCGTCGAGGTCGTGTCGACCGAAGGCATGACGGTGCTGCCCGGGCTCTGGGACATGCACGTGCACCTGATGATCAACGGGCACGCCGACTACGACTACTGGGACCGCACGTACCTGTCGCGGCTGCGCGCCACGATCATGCCGGCGTCGGCCGCGCAGCTGCTGATGGCGGGCGTCACCAGCGCGCGCGACCTCGGCGGGCCGCTCGAGGACTCGATCGCGGTCCGCGACGCGATCAACGCCGGCGAAATCCCGGGTCCGACGATGTACGTGTCCGGTCCCTTCATCCAGAAGAAGCCGTACCCGGGCACCGAGGCGTTCCGCTGGGGCGTGGATTCGCCCGCCGATGCGCGCGCCAAGGTCCGTCGCCTCGCGCAGGCCGGCGTCGACGTGATCAAGCTGATCGACCAGGACCAGATGAGCGAAGCGGAAGTCGCGGCGATCGTCGCCGAGGCGCATGCGCACGATCTGCCGGTGATCGCGCACGCGCACCGGCCCGAGGAAGTGCGGCGTGGCCTGCGGCACGGCGTCGACGGCTTCGAGCACACCGGGTTCGCGGCGGCGCCGGAGTTCCCGGAGGACGTGATGGACGCGCTCGCCGAGCGCACGGCGAACATGGCGCTCGGCCCGCTGTTCTGGACGCCGACGATCGAGGGCCTCTACAACTTCCCCTACACCGTGCGGAACCACGAATTCATCGATTCCGATTCGTGGCATCGCGGCCTGACGCCCGAGATCGTCGCCGACATCCGCGGCTCGCTCGCGCATCCCGAGCGCATCTCGTATTTCCAGCAGACGCCGCAGCGCCAGCCGACGCTGCAGCGCAAGTTCGAGCAGCTGCGCGGCAGCGGCGTGGTGCTGCTGGTCGGCACCGACTCGGGCATCCCGATGAAATTCCACAGCCAGAGCACCTGGAACGAGCTCGATGTCTGGGTCAACCGCTTCGGCGTGCCGGCGATCGACGCGATCCGCGCGGCGACGTACTGGCCGGCCGTGGCGATGAAGGTCGATGCCGACTACGGCACGGTCACCGAAGGCAAGTACGCCGACATCGTCGCGGTGCGCGGCGACGCGCTGCGCCAGGTCGCGCTGCTGCAGGACGTGGACGTGGTGGTGAAGCACGGCCGCCGGGTGCGCTGACGTCAGCCCGGCGTGAAGCCTTCGCACCGCAAACTGTGGCGCCGTCGGCGGAATCGCGACGCGCGGCCGTTTCCGCCCTTGTCAGGCCCGGGCGGCCCGGCTCCAATGGTCGCCATGGCCGCTCCCCGCTCCCGGTCGCTCGTCCTCGGCACCGCCGCGCTGGTCGCGGCGGGCGCGAGTGCGCCGGCCTTCGCGCAGAGCCCGCTCGGCGACCTCGCGATCGGATTCGTCACCGGTGCGTCGGTCGCGGTGGCGGGGACGATGGTGGTCGCGTGGCTGGTGCTGCGCGACCGCGTGGCGCGGCGCACGTCGTGGGTGCCTTACGTCGTGGTCTCGGTGCTGCTGATGGTCGTCGGCGCGTGGCGTGCCGGCCAGCAGGCCGCGTGGCTCGTGCTGGCCGGGCTGGGCGTGCTCGCGTGGGGCCTCGTGCTGATCTTCTGGCTCGCGCGGCGGATGCTGCGGCTGCTCGAGGAACGCGACCACGCGCGCGCCGAAGCGAAGCAGGTGCGCCACGCGTCCGAACGCGACGCGCTCACCGGCGTGCTCAATCGCGGCGCGTGGCGGTCGCGGCTGGAAATGCTGGCCGCCGACATGCACGAGGCCGGCCGCACGATCTCGGTGCTGTTCTTCGACATCGACCTGTTCAAGCTCGTCAACGACAGCCTCGGCCACGCCGCCGGCGACGAATGCCTCAAGGCGGTCGCGCGCACCGTCGGCGAGGAACTGCGCGGCGGCGACGTGCTCGGCCGCCTCGGCGGCGAGGAGTTCGCGGTGATCCTGCCCACGGCCAAGCGCATCCACGCGATCGCGGTCGCCGAACGCATCCGCACCGCGGTGCAGCAGCGCTGCCAGGTGGTCGGCGAGGACCAGGTGGAGCTCACCGTCAGCGTCGGTGCCGCCGAGTGGCTGGGGCCGGACGAATCGTTCGACACGCTGATGGAGCGCGCCGACCGGGCGATGTACGTCGCCAAGGATTCCGGGCGGAACATCGTCGTCGCCGACGCGTCCGTGCCGCGCTGACGGCTCAGCGCGGGTCGGGAAAGACCCGCGTCGCGCCTTCCGGCAGCGCCGCCAGCCGCTGCATCGCCGGGTCGTGGAGCACGCCCGGGTCCGCCAGCACCGCCTGCGCGAACGCGGTCGCGTCCTCGCCCCAGAACAGGTCCCCGCCGATCGCGAGCGTCGGCACGCCGAACACCCCGGCGGCGATCGCGGCCGCGGTTTCCTCGCGAAGCCGCGCCTTGACGGCCGGCGCGGCGATCGCGGCCGCCGGATCGGCGATCCCCAGCGCGCGCGCCGGCGCGGCCAGCGCCTGCGCGCTGTCGCCGGCCCGGCCTTCGGCCCAGAGCCAGTCGAACAGCGTCGTGACCGCGGCGGGCGTGGTGCCGGCCGCGAGGCACAGCCGCAGCGCCGCCAAGCGGGTCTTCACCTACCGGCACGTGCTGTGGCG
>CBIHMN010000145.1:0-5775 GCA_966211005.1 uncultured Arenimonas sp. | reverse complement strand
CGAGATCATGCGCAAGCGCCGCCACGGCATGGGCTTCCTCGGCCTCGGCAGCACGGTGACGATGCTGCGGATGAAGTACGGCGAGCCCGAATCGGTCGCGTTCACCGAGCGCGTGAGCCGCGAGATGGCGATCGCCGGCTGGGAAGTGGCGCTGAGCCTGGGCAAGGAAAAGGGCCCGGCCCCGATCATGGACGAGGAGTTCGCCGTGACCGCGGCGATGCTGCGCAAGCGCCCGGAAATGAAGGCCGACGGCTGGAAGGTCGGCCAGAAGATCAAGGGCCGGCAGCTGCATGCGCTGTATTCGCGCTACATGCAGCGCGTGGCCGGCGTCGCGCCGGAACTGGTGAAGGACCTCGCCGAGCACGGCGCGCGCTTCACCCACCACAGCTCCATCGCGCCCACCGGCACCATCTCGCTGTCGCTGGCCAACAACGCCAGCAACGGCATCGAGCCGTCGTTCGCGCACCACTACAGC
Source organism: uncultured Arenimonas sp. (assembly GCA_966211005.1). Taxonomy (GTDB): domain Bacteria; phylum Pseudomonadota; class Gammaproteobacteria; order Xanthomonadales; family Xanthomonadaceae; genus Arenimonas. The sequence continues at coordinate 5,300 of CBIHMN010000145.1, read as the reverse complement.
CGCAACGTGATCCGCGAAGGCAAGAAGAGCAAGGAAAAGGTCGAGGTCTTCAGCTTCGAGCTGCTGGCCTACCGCACGCTGGTCAACGCGGACGCGATGCCGTTCGGCGACGAGCCGAAGACGAAGCTGCCCGAGTACTTCGTGTCGGCCGACGACATCACCCCGAAGGCGCACGTCGACATCCAGGCCGCGAGCCAGAAGTGGGTCGACAGCTCCATCAGCAAGACCGCGAACGTCCCGACCGACTACCCGTACGAGGACTTCAAGGACATCTACCTCTACGCCCACAAGCAGGGCCTGAAGGGCTGCACCACGTTCCGCTTCAATCCGGCCGCCTTCCAGGGCGTGCTGGTGAAGGAAGCGGACCTCGAGAACACCACGTACCGCTTCGAACTCGAGGACGGCACCGTCGTCGAGGCGAAGGGCAACGAGGAAATCGAGTACGACGGCGAGATCCACAGCGCCGCCAACCTGTTCGACGCACTCAAGGAAGGCTACTACGGCAAGTTCTGAGTCCCCGGCCATCACGGGAGATTCAGAAATTTTCAAGCTAAGTTAGGCCCGCGGCGTCCGCCGCGTTTTCCATGACGAGGAGAGCGGTAATGAGCAGCAACGGCAACGGTGTGACCGCGGCGATTTCCAGTGCGGCCGAAACGGTCGCGGAGAAGGCCTCGGAAGTCGGCAGCGTGATCGCCGGCGGCGCCAACATGGCGGTCGCGGCGGCGAAGAAGACCAAGGCCGGCAAGGCGGTCGCGAGTGCGGCCAACAAGGCGGCCGAGGCGGTCGGGCTGAAGCAGCCGGCCCGCAAGGGCACGAAGACCGCCCGCAAGAAGGCGGCGAAGAAGGGCGCCAACACGCGCGCGGCGAAGAAGGCCGTCAAGGCCGTCAAGAAGTCGGTGCGCAAGAACACGCGCGCGGTGAAGAAGGCCGCCACGACCGTCAAGCGCTCGGCCGCCGCCCGCAAGGGCGCCGCCACCCGCGCGGCGAAGTCGGCCAAGCGTTCGGCCGCCGCGAAGAAGGGCGCCGCCAAGCGCACGACGAAGGCCGCTTCGAAGAAGGCCACCGCGAAGAAGTCGACCGCGAAGAAGTCCACCGCGCGCAAGACGGCCGGCCGCAAGGCCGCGGCGAAGAAGTCGACCGGTCGCAAGTCGACGGCGAAGAAGGCCACCGGCCGGAAGTCGACCGCGAAGAAGGCGACGGCGCGCAAGTCGACCGCGAAGAAGTCGAGCGGCCGCAAGTCGACCGCGAAGAAGGCTTCCGCCCGCAAGGCGCCGGCCCGCAAGACCGCCGCGAAGAAGACCGGCGGCCGCAAGACCGCCGCGCGCAAGTCCGCCCGCAAGAGCTGACCGCGTCGCACCCGTCCCCCGCCGGTCCGCCGGCGGGGGCCTGACCAGACTCCACGACAGAAAGAAGCATGGCCATCAAGATCAGCAGGAAAATCAAGGGTTACAGCGTCCAGAAGCCGGAAGACGCGAAGAAGGACGCGGTCCCCGCCGTCGCCCCGGTCGCCGTCGCCGCGACGCCCGATTCGAACATCGTGCAGATGCACGAGAAGCTCGAACGCCCCGAGGTGCTGATCGGCTCCACCTACAAGATCAAGTCGCCGCTGGTCGAGCACGCCATGTACGTGACGATCAACGACATCGTGCTCAACGCCGGCACCGAGCACGAGCTGCGCCGCCCGTTCGAGATCTTCGTCAACTCCAAGTCCATGGAGCACTTCCAGTGGATCGTGGCGCTGACCCGGATCATGTCCGCCGTGTTCCGCAAGGGCGGCGACGTCACCTTCCTGGTCGACGAGATGAAGGCCGTGTTCGACCCGCGCGGCGGCTACTTCAAGGCCGGCGGCCTCTACATGCCGTCGATCGTCGCCGAGATCGGCAGCGTGGTGGAGGAGCACCTGAAGTCGATCGGCATGATCGTCGACCCGGAACTGAGCGACGGCCAGCGCGCGCTGATCGCCGAGAAGCGCGCCGCCTACGAAGCCAAGGCAAAAAAAAAGTCTGACGTGACCGCGGCGCCGGCGCCTGTGGCAGGGCCTTCAGGCCCGATCGAAGACATCGCGGTGACCGGCGACGGTGCGACCTTCCCGCCGAGCGCGACGATGTGCTTCAAGTGCAATACGAAGGCGACCGTCATCATGGACGGGTGTGCGACGTGCCTGAATTGCGGTTATTCGAAGTGCGGGTGAGCTGAAGTCGCCGGAGCCGTGCAGGTTTCGTGGGCTGTCAGGGCGCCAGGCCGGGATCCGGTGAGGCCTGGCTCCCGCCCCGCGCCGGCTCCCACGACACGATCCGACCGGTCCGCACGCCGTCCGGCGGAAGCGCGCGATAAGTCGTTTCCCGCTTCGCCGGCGGTATCCAGTCGGACCGCATCCGTTCGCGCATCGACGCGAACGTCAGCGTGATCGCGAATTCACTGCGGACGCCGCGGCCGTCGACCGTTTCCGGATCCCAACGCCAGCGACGCATTCCGCTGCGCGCCGCTTCGAGAAAGGGGCGACCGCGCGCCGCGCGCTGTTCGTCGACAATCGGTTTTCCGTCGTCGCGCCACACCTCGAGCAGTTCGACGCGCGACGCCGCCGGATCGCTCCGACCCGTCTCGTCGAACACCGCATGCACGAGGACCTGCGCGCCGTAGCCCGTCGCGCCGCGCACGCTGGGCGTCGGCCAGTTGCCGGCCGACGACGGCAGGCCACCGGCGACCACGTCGATGACGGAGGCCGTCAGGTCCCCGTCGGCGTCGAAGTGCAGACGCGTGATCGCGGTGACCCACAGCGCGGACGGGACCGGCTGTCCCGAAACACTCGCGGGCGCGTAGCGCGCACGCGACGCGGAGCCCTCGACGAGGGCACGCAGCGGGGCGGGAACATCCGCGCGCCGCGCCGTCGCCGACACGACCGCGCCGTCCGCGGCGAGTTCGACGCGGACCGGCAACTTCCGCAGCGATGTCTCCTCGCCGCGCCCGGCAGCCGAGGCCGGGACCGCCAACGCGAGCGACGCCAGTGCACAGGCGCACGCGGCGAAGCGGCGGAGCGGCGTCGCGAATGAAGGCTCGACGTTCGGGGTCATGCGGTCAGCGCAGATACGGCGCGACGTTGTCGGCGATGTCCGCGAACTCCGCCGCCGTCAGCGGAATCGCCTTCTCGAACGCCTCCCACGACCCCTTCGGCCCGGGATGGTCGCCGTACGCCGCGTCCGAGCCGAACAGGATGCGGTCGAGGCCGATCTCGCGCAGCGCGGTCGCCACTTCTTCGCCCTGTGTGTCCCGGTCGATGATCAGGCCGGTGTCGGCGACGTCGAAGTAGAGATGGCGGGTCGCCGGATGCCGGGCCTTCATCGCGTCGGCGAACACGCGCAGCGCCTCGGGCGAATAGGCCGCACCACCCCACAGATGCGCGAGCTGTACCGGCACGTCCGGTGCCGACGGCAGCAGCTCGTCGAGGAACCGCTGCGCATGTTTCGCACCGTACGCGTCGCCGTGGCGGAGGTGGACGACCAGCGCGAGGCCGGCGGCGTTCGCGCGCGCGAACAGCGCCTTCAGCTTCGCGAGGTGGTCCGGGTTCTCCGGGTCGACGTCGGACGAGGCGAAGTGCAGCTTGATGCCCTTGAACCGCCTGTCGCGGACGCACTGCGCCAGCGACGCGTCGGCGCCGGCATGCAGCGGGTTCAGGCTGCAGAACGCGACGAGCCGGTCGGGATGTTTCGCGGCCTGTTCCGCGGTCCACGCGTCCTCGGCCTGGGCGAGGGCGGGATCGAACCGCGCGGCGTTCGGCGACTGGAACCAGTACCCGACCGACAGCAGCACGGCCTTGCGCACGCCGCCCTCGTCGAGCAGCGCCACCATCGCGTCGCCGTCGATCGGCGTCTCCTGGGTCGGCCCGGGGAAGGTCGGGAACAGCGAGGCCATCGTCCACGCGCCCGCGGCCGAGCGTTCGACGTCGATCGACACGCTGCCGAACGGCGCGCGCGCGTCGCCGTCGCCGCGCGTGAACCACGCGACCAGCCGCCCGCGTCCGTCGTGTTCGACGTAGTCGACCGGGAGGATGTCGTACGGGCGCCCGAACAGGTGGCCGAGAAAGTCCGCCACCGCGGCGTCGCCTTCGTGCCACTCGCGCTCCCACGGGTCGTAGATCGACGCGTGGCCCGCGAGCAGGGGTTTCAGCGCCTCCGGCCGGTTCCACGCCTGTTCCTGCCGGTCGAGCAGCGCCGCGACGCCGGCGGGCAGCTCCGGCGCCTCGCGCGGAAAGTTCAGGAACGTGGTGCCGGCCGGGCTCAGCAGATGCTGGTGATGATCGACGACCGGCGCGGCCTGCAGCGGGGCGGTGCTCAGCGCGAGGAGCAGGGGAAGAAGGGTCCGGTGCATGAGTGTCCTTCGGGAGGGGAGGCGGCGGCGGGATTCGCCGCGAGTATCCGCCACGTCCAATCCGCTTTCGAGTCGTCGCGCTGATCCATACTCCGCCCATGAACCCCGACTACTGGCAGGCCCGCTGGGACGAAGGCCGCACCGGCTGGCACCAGGACCAGCCGTCGCCGCTGCTCGTCGACCACTGGCCCACGCTCGACCTCGCCACCGGCACCCGCGTGTTCGTCCCGCTCGCCGGCAAGTCCGTCGACATGCACTGGCTCGCGGCGCGCGGGCACCGCGTGCTCGGCGTGGAGCTGTCCGCGCTCGCGGTCCAGCAGTTCTTCGAAGAACGGGGACTGTCGCCGGTCGTCACCGACTCCCGCTACGGTCGCCACTACGCGGCCGCCGGCGTCGAGCTCATCTGCGGCGACGCCTTCGCGCTCGACGCCGACGCGTTGCGCGATTGCGACGCGGTGTTCGACCGCGCCGCGCTGATCGCGCTGCCGCCCGCGCTGCGGCGCCGCTACGCGGACACGCTGTACACGGCGCTGCCGCACGGCTGCCGCGGCCTGCTCATCACGATCGACTACCCGCAGCCCGAGAAGGACGGCCCGCCGTTCGCGGTACCGGACGACGAGGTGCAGGCGCTGTTCGGCGCGCACTGGGCCCTCGAACGCCTCGAGCGCCGCGACATCCTCGCGCGCGAGCAGGGTGGTCTCGGCGAAGGGCTGAGCCGGTTGCATACCGGCGCGTGGCGGATGACGCGCCGTAGTCACGGGTCGCCGGAGCCCCGATGCGTCTCGCGCTGATCCTGCTCGCCGCGCTGTTGTCGCCTGCGACGGCGCACGCGGCGGCGGCCGCCCCCGGATCGTCGGAGGACACCGCCCTGCGGGCCGCGCTCGAACGGGCGCACGACCTCGAGGCCGAAGCGCGCTTCGCCGAGATCCCCGCGC
>CBIHMN010000144.1:0-5780 GCA_966211005.1 uncultured Arenimonas sp. | reverse complement strand
GACCAGCAGCGCGCCGTCGGCCGCGACCGCCACGCCGACCGGGCGACCGCGCGCGACGTCGTTTTCCGCGTCGAGGAAGCCGGTGAGCACCGGCTCGATGTCGCCGGCCGGGCGCCCGTCGGAGAACGGTACGAACACGACGCGATAGCCCGCCGGCGGCCGCCGGTTCCACGAGCCGTGCTGCCCGACGAAGACACCGCCGTGGTAGCGCGGCGGGAAGCGCCGGCCGTCGTAGAACGCGAGCCCGAGCGACGCGGTGTGCGCGCCCAGCGCGTAGTCGGGCACGCGCGCCGCCGCCACCAGGTCGGGCCGCTGCGGTTCCACCCGCGTGTCGACATGGTTGCCGAAATAGCTGTACGGCCAGCCGAAGAAATCGCCCTGCCGGACCGACGTCATGTAATCGGGTACGAGGTCGTCGCCGAGTTCGTCGCGCTCGTTCACCGCGGTCCACAGTTCGCCGGTTTCCGGGTTCCAGTCGAGCCCGACCGGATTGCGCAGCCCGGAGGCGAACACGCGGCCGGCGCCGGTGGTCGTGTCGATCGCGAGGATCGCCGCACGCTGCTGTTCCTCGGCCATGCCGTTCTCGCCCACGTTGCTGTTCGAGCCCACGCCGACGTAGAGCGTGCGGCCGTCCGCGCTCGCGACCAGGCTCTTCGTCCAGTGATGGTTGCGGCCGGCGGGCAGCGCCGCGAGCCGGCGTGGGGCACCGGTGAGTCGCGTGGCATCGGGGGTGTAAGCGAACTCGACGACGGCGTCGGCGTTGGCGACGAAGAAGCGATCGCCGACGAGCACCATGCCGAACGGCGACATGAGGCCGTCGACGAAAGTCTCCTGCACTTCCGCCTGGCCGTCGCCGTCGCGGTCGCGCAGCAGCGTGATGCGGTCGGCGCTGGGCACCGCCGCCCCGGCCTTCTTCATGAAGCGGTTCACGAACCACGCGCGCAGGCCGCCGTCCTCGTATTCCTCGGCCTTCGGCGGCGCGGCGGTTTCCGCGACCAGCACGTCGCCGTTCGGCAATACGTAGAGCCAGCGCGGATGCGCGAGATTGCGGGCGAACGCGTTCACCATGAAGCCCGGCGCCGCCACCGGCGTCTCCCCGGCGCGCCAGCCCACCGCTTCGGCGACGTCGACGGTCGGGATCCACGACGTATCCGGGGGCGGCAGGTGCGGCGTCGGCCCGGTGCCGGGGCCGCCGGCCTGCGCGCCGGCCTGTGCCGGGAAAGCAAGCGCCAGCAGCCCGGCCAGCATCAGCACCCGTCGTATCGCCATTGCGTGTTCGCCCCCGGTCGATCGGTCGCGGCAGCATCGCGCCGCGCGGCTCAATGGCGGGTGACGGCGGATTCACGCCGCATGGGCGCACGGATACGGAAGGTGTGGGAATGGGCGCGCGGGTCGCGCGCCGTCCCCGGAGGCCCGATGACCGTCACCGACGCCGGCAAATGCGTCTACTACGCCTACACCGGGCGCATCGACGACGAAGGCGCCACGCGCATCGCCACCGCGCTCAATTCCGCGGTCAACAGCCAGTGCGGCACCGCGCACCTGTCGTTCAATTCGCTCGGCGGCTACGTCGCGTCCGGCATCTGGCTGTACAACCACATGCGCGCGCTGCCGGTGTTCGTGACCACGATCTTCAGCGGCAGCGTCGGGTCGATCGCGGTGACGGTGTTCGTCGGGGGTACCGAGCGCTACTGCTCGCGGCACGCGATGTTCATGATCCACCCGACGACCGTGAGCAGCCTGCCGGGCATGTCGTGGGACATGCTCAAGAGTTCAGCCGAGTCGGCTCTGGCGGACGATGAGCGCACGGAACGCATCCTGCGCGAGCGAACCCGGCTGTCCGACGAGCTCCTGAATGCTCGCCGTTCCCGTGACGTTCACATCGGCCCCGGGGATGCGCTCGCGAACGGCCTCGTGCAGGGGATAGCCGAGTTCGAGGTCCCGCTTGGCGTTCAGGTCATCCAGATCTAGCTTGCTCATGGGGGTCCTCCGCTGTGGCCCCGGATGCTACGCGGCGGCCCGTCAACCGCAAGTGGTGGAAACGCGAAGCGGAAAACGTTTCCGTCCGCGCGGCGCGCATTTGAAACCGTTACGCGCGACGGCGTGACCTTTGCCGGTATGCCGGGCGGCCGCCGGGGCAGGTATCCTTCACACGCAGCCCGGGGAGGGGTGGTCAGGCCGACAAGCATCGGCGGGCGACGTCCGGGCGTATCCCCCGCAAGGAGAATCCGGTGTCCCAGCTGATCGACATGTTCATCGAGCCCGTCAAGGCGTGGCAGCAGCAGAAGGAGCGGCCGACGTTCCTGCTGCCCGCGTTGCTGATCGCCCTCGCGACGGCCCTGCCGGCGGTCGTGTATTTCCTGCAGGTCGACCCGGAGTGGTTCTCGAACTATCAGCTGCAGGCGATGGCGCAGGAGATGACCTCGGCCGAGATCGAGCAGGCGAAGGCGTTCATGCCCGGCGCGCGCACCACGGCGTGGATCACCGGGATCTCGTCGCTGGTGATGATCGTCATCGTGTTCGCGATCATGGCGGCGTACTACCTCCTGGCCGGCAAGGTCGCCGGCCATGCGGTGAGCTATCGCCACGGCCTGTCCCTGTCGGCGTGGTCGAGCGTGCCGCTGCTGCTGGCGGGCATCGTCGTGCTGTTCGGCATCTTCACCAGCTCGCCGCAGACGCCGTACACCAGCCTGCAACTGCTGAACGTCGATCCGCTCCTCGTCGACCTGCCGCTCGACCACCCGTGGTCGACGCTCGCGAAGAGTTTCAGCCTGCTGAACTTCTGGGTCTGGTTCCTCGCCGCGCTCGGCTGGAAGACCTGGTTCCGCAGCGGCTGGGGTCAGGCGATCTTCGTCGTGCTGCTGCCGTCGCTGGTGATCTACGGCGTGATGGCGCTGTTCGCGATCCTCTGACGCGAAGCCCATGACTCCCCGACGCAGGAAGATGCTGGCCATCGGGCTGGTGGTGGCGGTCATCGCCGTGCCGCTGCTCATCAAGGCCACCCGTGGCGAATCGAGCAAGGAAGTCGACATCGCCGTCGCCGCCGAGCAGGACATCCGGCCGACGATCCTCGCGTCGGGCGTGCTCGCCTATCTGGAAGAGGTGAAGCTCACCTCGGAGCTCGTGGCCAAGGTACGCAGCATCGAGGTGGAGGAAGGCGACCGGGTACAGAAGGGCGAGCTGCTGCTGACGCTCGACCCGGAGACCTACCGCAACGCGATCGAGCGCGAACAGGCCAGCCGGCGCCAGAGCGCGATCAGCATCGAGCGCCAGCGGCTGGCGCTGGCGCTCGCGGAGAAGCGGTTCGCCCGCGGCGCCCAGCTGCGCGAGCAGCAGATGATCGGGCAGAGCGACTATGACGACCTGCGCAACGCGCGCGACCTCGCCCGCGTCGAACTGCAGTCGAGCGAGGAAGCGCTGCGCCGGGCCGACGCGATCCTCGGCGAGGCGCACGAGCAGATGGGCAAGACGGACATCCGCGCGCCGATCGCCGGCACGATCGTGGACCTGCCGATCAAGGTGGGCGAGACCGCGATCCCGTCGACCAACGCCTTCGCCGGCGCCAGCCTGATGACGATCGCCGACACGTCGGCGATCCGCGCCGAACTGAAGGTCGACGAGGCCGACATCGCCCGGATCGCCATCGGACAGCAGGTGGACGTCTACGCGACCGCGTTCCCGGAAACCGCGCTGAAGGGCGAGGTGCAGCGCATCGCGCTCGCGCCGACGCTCGAGAACCAGGCGCGCGCCTACGAGGTGATCGCGCTGCTCGACCCGCCGAAGGATCTGGCACTGCGTTCGGGCATGAGCGCCCGCGCGGACATCTTCCTCGGTGATGGCGCGAAGCGCCTCGCGGTGCCGGTCGAGGCGGTCGGCAGCGACGAGGACGAGGACGGCGGCGTCGAACGGTTCGTCTGGACCGAGCGCGACGGTGTCGCGCATCGCGTGGTCGTCCAGGTCGGCGTGTCGGACGACCGCTGGGAAGAAATCACCGGCGGCCTCCAGCCCGGCGACCGCGTGATCACCGGGCCGGCGCGCACGCTGCGTGGACTGGTCGAAGGCGATCGGGTCAGCCAGCGCGAGGAGGACGACGCCGACGCGAAGGACGATGGCGACGCGGAGGAAGCGGACGACGGCGACGCGCCGGAGCCGGAAGCGGAATGATCCGCCTGACGGGCATCACCAAGCACTACCGGATGGGCGAGGAAGAGGTACGCGCGCTCGACGGCGTCGACCTCCACATCGCCCGCAACGAGTACGTCGCGCTGATCGGTCCGTCCGGCTCGGGCAAGTCGACGCTGATGAACCTGATCGGCTGCCTCGACACCCCGACGACCGGGCGTTACGTGCTCAACGGCCGCGACACGTCCGACATGGACGACGTCGAGCTCGCGCAGGTACGCAACCAGGAGATCGGTTTCGTGTTCCAGAGCTTCCACCTGCTGCCGCGGCTCACGGTGCTCGACAACGTCTGCCAGCCGCTGGTGTATCGCGGCATGCCGCGCGCCGAGCGGCAGCGGCTGGCGACCGAGGCCCTCGCGCAGGTCGGCCTCGCCAACCGGATGGGCCACCGGCCCAACCAGCTCTCGGGTGGCCAGCGCCAGCGGGTCGCGGTGGCGCGCGCGCTGGTCGGCAAGCCGGCGATCCTGCTGGCGGACGAGCCGACCGGCAACCTCGATTCGCGCACGTCGGCCGAGATCATGGCGCTGTTCGACGCGCTGCATTCCGACGGCCAGACCGTGGTCGTCGTCACCCACGAACCCGACATCGCCGCGCACTGCCGGCGCACGATCCGGCTCGGCGACGGCCGCATCGTCGAAGACCATCCGAACCCGCCGCGCGAGGTCGTCGCGTGACCGCGTACATCGAAGCGTTCCGCGCCGCGCTCACGAGCCTGCTCGCGCACCGGATGCGCAGCTTCCTCACCACGCTCGGCATCCTCATCGGTACCGCGTCGGTCATCGCCGTGGTGTCGCTGATCCAGGGTTTCTCGGCGTTCGTCAGCGAACAGTTCGCCGACATCGGCGGCAGCACGCTGACGCTGCAGGCGCACACGCCGTTCGACGAGGCCGTGCTCGGCCGCGAGAACTTCCTGACCTTCGAGGACGTCGACGCGCTCCGGCATCGCGTCGCCGGCGTCGACAAGGTGGTGCCGACGATGGCCGTGCCCGCCGTCGGCATCGCCGTGCGCGGCCGCACCGCCGCCGCGCAGGTGATCGCGACGTCGTCGGACTTCACCGCCGTGCAGGGCATCTATCCCGACATCGGCCGGTTCCTGGTGGCCAGCGACGACAGCAGCCGCCGCCGTGTCGTCGTGCTCGGTCCCGACGTCGTCGAGGACCTGGAGCTGCCGGCCGATCCCGTCGGCGAGTTCATCCGGATCGGCAACGACTGGTTCAAGGTCGTCGGCGTGATGGAATCGCGCGGCGAGTTCTTCGGCATGAGCCAGGACAACTACGTCGTCATCCCGTTCGACGTCGGCCGCGCGATGACCGGCAGCAGCAACAAGCCGCGGATGTCGATCTCGTTCACCGCCTCCGACCTGGCCGAAGTGGATGCGCTGCGCGAACGCGTGCGCCGCGCGATCCGTCGCACCCACAAGCTGGCGCCCGGCGCGGACGACGACTTCAAGATCCAGACCGCCGAATCGGCGCTGAAGAGCTTCGAGGAATTCACCGCGATGACGACCGCGGTGCTCGGCGGCATCGTCGGCATCTCGCTGCTCGTCGGCGGCATCGGCATCATGAACATCATGCTGGTGTCGGTGACCGAGCGGACGC
>CBIHMN010000143.1:0-5826 GCA_966211005.1 uncultured Arenimonas sp. | reverse complement strand
GTAGTCCGTCGGGTTGACGGCCTCGGCGATGGAATCGCCGGCCTTCGCGCCGACCACGCCACCGACCGCGGCACCCACCAGGCTGCCCACGGGGCCCGCCGCCGCACCGACCGCGGCACCCGTCAGCGCACCGCCGACCGCGCCCGTACCGGCACCGACGCTATGGTCCTTCTTGACGTCGCTCATTTTAGATTCCTCGTCTGCAGTCCGGCTCCACGATGTCGCCGGGGACTGCGACCGTAGGCGCGCGCCGCTCAAATGGTCGTGAAGGAACACGCGTCGTGCACGGTAAAAATTTCGCGATGCATGGAACGCGCCTGAATGCGCGTGTTCAGCGCCGAATTACGCGGCGTCGCCCTTGCGCGCATCGACGATCATCTGCGCGATCGCGCGATCGCCCTTCGCGATCAGTTCCACCGGCGTGAACTGGAATCCACTGAGCACCATCGCTTCGCCGATGCTCCATTCGCGCTGCTCCTTCGTGAACCCGCCGGCGCCGGCGGCGACGGCCGCGATGCGCTCCGCGGTCGGCACGGTGTCCTGCGGATCCGGCACCACCTTGCGGACCGCGCCGGAGGCCGACGGCCCCTTCGCGAGTTCGGTCGTCAGCCAGTCGATGCGCGCCAGCGCGACGCCGAGGCGATCGCCACCGTCCTGCAGCGCCGGCACCGCCGACGCGAGCGCGCCGAGCAGCGCGTCGCGTTCGGCGACGACCGACTGCGCGGCCTTCTCCTTCGCGGCGATCTGCGCTTTCGTTTCCTCGAGCTTCTTCTCGAGCGCGTGGATCTCGTCCGCGGGATCGTCGAGCGACTTCGCGCCGAGCAGCCGCATCACGCGCTCGCCGAGCCGCGCGTGGATCGCCGGGTCGCTGAACTTCAGGTCGCGTGCGGCGGTCTGCCACGCCAGCGCGACCTGGCTCACGGTCTGCCCTTTCTCGCTGGCCGGCTGCGGCGCGGTGTCGGCGGGTGGCGCTTCGGCGGGCGCGGCGAGCGTGCCGGCGGCGACGGACTGGATGGCCAGGTCGAGCCGGTCGCACAGCTCGGTCTTCTGGAAATCGCGCGACAGCTTGCGCAGTTCGATGCGGCAGTCGATCAGCAGGTCGCGGAGGTCCTTCATGCCGGCGATTGTATGCCGCGCCCGCGCGGGCGGCACCCGTTCCCGGTCAGTCGCCGGACGGCGCCTCGCCCGGGGGATGGACCGCATAGCCGCGCGCCTGCAAGGGCGCCAGCCACGACGCCGGCCCGTCGACCCGATCCAGTGGCAGCACCGCGAAGCTCGTCGGGTGGGTGGCGATCGCGGCTTCCGCGTCGGCGAGCCAGGCCGCGGCGACGCGTTCAGGCAGGTCGTCGAGGCCTTCCGCCTTCGCGAGGTCGGTACCGAGCAGCGCGTCCCGGCAGGACTGCGCGAAGTCGGTGTACGGCAGCGCGCGCAGCGCGGCGACGTCGCCGAGCGACCACGCGTTGGCGCGGTCGGCCAGCGTGCCGAGGTCGTGCTCCACTTGCGCCAGGGTGAGACGGAAGCACGGCACGTCGTCGAGCGTGTCGCCGGCGAACGACTTCAGCGCGGCCTTCGCGTCGGCGATCACCCGCGTCACCGTGGGGCGCTGCAGCGGCACGTCGGCGCGCCTGGCGGCGCGCTCGACGACACGCCCGACGACGTCGCGCGTCGACAGGTCGTGCCGTTTCAGCGCCGCCTCGCGCAGGTCCATCGCCGCCAGCAGCGGCCGGCGCTTCTCGACCCCGCGATCGCGCCCGAGATAGCGCGCCTTCAGTGCCCGCCAGCGCGCGAAGTCGGGCGGCGGCAGCACGTCGGCGAGCGTCTCCTTGCCCGGGTTGTTGCGCGCCCTCAGCAGCGCCGGCAGCAGGAACACGCCGCCGAAGCGCACGCCCTCGGCCTTCAGGTCGACGCGCGGCGGCAGCAGTACGACGCCCGACCCGGCGATCTTCGCGACCACCTCGTCGCCGTTCCATTCGATGCGGCGTGGCAGCGGCGACACCGTCGCCAGCACCCACAGCACGTGGCCGTCTCGCTCGACGCGCCACAGGCCCGGGCCGGGCACTTCGCCGGTGACGACGATCGCGTCGAGTTCGGTGACGGCGGCCGGCGTGGCGGGAGTGGCGGGAGTGGCCTGCGGCGCGGCGGCGGCGGCCGACGCACCGAACACCGTGGCGAACAGCAGCGTGCGGATCATCGGCGCTCCGGGTCGCGGCGCGTCAGCGCGCCAGCAGGAAGTTCAGCAGGTTGTTCTGGAAATACGGATTCACCGACAACTGGTCGTGCCGTTCGCAGAGGAAGAAGCTCTGCGCGATCGGGAACGTGCCCGACGGCCGCCCGAACACGTCCGGCAGGTCGCGGCCGAGCATCGAGTCGCGCGTCACGAGGCCGTCGCCCGGCAGCATCAGCAGGCGCTCGTAGTCGACGCCGTCGACGCGCGAGTGCACTTCCTCCGGGCGCACGACCAGGCGCTCCTTGCCGTCCGGCCCGACGTCGAGGATCGCGCGGCCCGGCGTCGGCGTGCAGTCGCCGCCGAACACCGCCACTTCCACGCCGTTGCCGCGGACCGGCGCGCCCAGCGCTTCCTGGAAGCGCCTGGCGCGGGTGAGGTTGCGCACGAACCGCGCCTGCAGCTGCGCCATCACCATCGCGCCCGACTCGTGGTCATCCGCCGCCGACAGCACGCGCTGCTCCACTTCCGGCGAATAGACCGACCAGCGGCGCGCCCGCCATTCGTCGGGACTCCACAGGTCGAAGTCGGCCGGCTCGCCTTCGGGCGTCAGCACCACCTGCGCCTGCGGATGCGGCAGCGCTTCGAACGGCGTCGCGAACGTCGCCAGCACTTCCACCGGCACGGTGCGCAGCGCGACCTTGAAGCCGCGCTGCAGGCGCTCGAGGCTGGTCACCGCGCCGAGGCTCGGCGTGCCGAGCATCACGATCCGGCGGATGCGGTGCGCACCGAGGCTCCACGGCACGTAGGCGCCGTCGGACACCACGTCCTTCGGGCCGTAGCGCAGGTAGTAATTGGCGATCAGGCCGCCGTTGCTGTGCGCGACGATGTCGACCGGCAGGTCGGGGTCGCCGTAGTCGACGCGGATCGCGTCGATCAGCTCGTGCAGCTTGCGCACCGCGACCAGGTTCTCTTTGCGCCAGTCGTACAGCAGCACGTAGTAGCGGCGGCGGTCGTCGTCGCCTTCCACCGGCTCGCCCGGTTCGGCGCGACGGAACTTGCCGACGTCCTCGAGCGTGTCGACCAGCGCGCGGTAGTAGTCCGTGCCGGCGACCCCGTAGAACAGGTCGCCGGCGCGCAGCCCGCCGACCGCGCGCTCGGCGCGGTCGAGCCGCGCGAGTTCGCCGTAGTCGCTGAACGCGAGCGTGCCCAGCCCGCCGGGCCAGTACTCGCGGCCGGACTTGTCGACGAGCGTGGATCCCATCAGCCCGTGGATCAGCACGACCGGCGGCTGCCGGTCGTTCTGCGTCTGCGATTCGTACAGGCGCGCCAGGTCCGGCCGCTCCGGCGTGGAGCCGCAGGCCGACAGCAGCGCCAGCGCCAGCAACGGCGCCAGCCAGCGGAGGAAACGCTTCATGCCCCGGATTTTCGCACGCCGATAATCTGCTCAGAGCAAATTTTTATTTGCTCAGAGCAAATTATCGGGTCAGGCGGCGGCGGGCCAGTCGGTGTAGCCGCGGGCGTCGGCGCTGAAGAAGGTCGCCGGGTCCGGCGCCGCCAGCGGCAGGCCGAGTCGCAGCCGGTCGGGCAGGTCCGGGTTCGCGATGAAGGGCGCGCCGAACGCGACGAGGTCCGCGAGGCCGCCTTCGAGCACGGCCTCGGCGCGGGCCGCGTCGTAGCCGCCGTTGACGATCAGCGTGCCCGTCCAGCGCGCGCGCACTTCCGCCAGCAGCGCGTCGTCGACGGTGCCGCCGCCCAGGTGCAGGTAGGCGAGGCCGCGCGTCGCGAGCGCGTCCACCAGCGCGAGGAACTCGTCGCGCTCGCCGTCATAGCCGGCCTCGAGGTCGTTGTACGGATTGAACGGGCTCAGGCGGATGCCGACCCGCGCGGCGCCGATCGCGCCGACCGTCGCATCGACCGTCTCCAGCACGAAGCGCCGACGGTTTCCGGCGCTGCCGCCGTACCCGTCGGTGCGCACATTGCTGCCCGGGTTCAGGAACTGCGCGAGCAGGTAGCCGTTGGCGGCATGCAGCTCGACGCCGTCGGCGCCGGCCGCGCGTGCGAGCACGGCCGAATCGGCGAACGCGCCGCGCACGCGGGCGATGTCGTCGGCGTCCATCGCCTTCGGCACCGGATGCGGCTGCGGGCCGTTCGCGTCGGTCCAGATCGTGCCGGCCGCGGCCACCGCCGAAGGCGCCAGCAGCGTCGCGCCGCGCGGCAGGTTGTCCGGATGGCCGATCCGGCCGGCATGCATCAGCTGCACGAACAGTCGCGCGCCGCCGGCGTGCACCGCGTCGGCGATCGCCGCCCAGCCGGCGCGCTGCGCCTCGTCGAACAGGCCGGGGATGCGCGCATAGCCCAGCGCTTCCGGCGACGGCGCCGTGCCTTCGGTGATCACGAGACCGGCGCCGGCCCGCTGGCGGTAGTAATCGGCCATCAACGCGTTCGGGACATTGCCGATCGCGCGGGAACGGGTCATCGGCGCCATCGCGATGCGGTTGCGCAGGGTGAGGCCGGTACGGTCGTAGGGGCGGTGAAGAAGGGTCATGGACAGGTCTCCGTGGGGATGCGGAAACGATGGACCCGACCGCGGATGAAACAAACCAGCACGAAAGTCACGCATCGTTGCTCCAATTGCAACGACGCTCGGCAGTCACGACGGGAAAACGGCGGGGTGGTCTACGCTGCGTCGTCCCCCGATGGAGCACGCCGATGGCCCCGATCTCCCGTCTGATGTTCGCCGCCGTGGCCGCTTTCGCCTTGGCCGGCTGTGCGCCGATGAACGACACGCCTCCGCCGGCGGCCTCGACCCCGGAGCCCACCGTCCCGGCGAAACCGCCGATGCCCGAAGACCCCACGCCGGAGCCGAAAATGACCTGCGATTCCTCGAACACCAGCTGGGCGATGGGCCAGGTGGCCGATGACGCGCTCGTGCAGCGCATCAAGGCCGCGACCGGCTCGAAGGGCGTGCGCGTGATCAAGCCCGGCCAGGCGGTGACGATGGACTACCGGGAGGACCGGGTGAACATCGACGTCGACGACAACGGCCGCGTCACCGACGTACGCTGCGGGTGACCCGACCGCCGGAAACGCGATGATCGCCAACGACGTGCTGCGCAGCGTCCGCTACCTGCTCGACCTCGGCGACGCGACGGTGATCGACACGATCCGCCTCGCCGATCCCGGCGCGGACGTCACGCGCGAGCAGGTGCAGGCGTGGCTGCGCAAGGAGGGCGAGGACGGCTTCCAGCCCGCGCCCGACGCGATGCTCTCGCGCTTTCTCGACGGGCTGATCGTGCACTACCGCGGCCGCGACGACGCGCACCCGCCACGCCCGCCGGAACCGCGCCTCACCAACAACCAGGTGCTGAAGAAACTGCGCGTCGCCTTCGAGCTGAAGGACGTCGACATGCACGCGGCTTTCGCCGCCGCCGGCTTTCCGGTTTCGAAACCGGAACTGTCGGCGCTGTTCCGCCAGCCCGGCCACAAGAACTACCGCCCCTGCGGCGACCAGATGCTCCGCAACTTCCTGCGCGGCCTGACGGCGAAGGTGCGCACCCCCACGACCCCGTAGGAGCGGCTTCAGCCGCGACCCGGATCCCTTCGCGGCTGGAATCCGCTCCTGCGGACGCCGCGCCTGCGCCGCCCGCTACGCCGCCCGC
>CBIHMN010000142.1:0-5837 GCA_966211005.1 uncultured Arenimonas sp. | reverse complement strand
CGGCGTCGGCCAGCGGCGTGAGGCCTTCGCTCATCGCGATCGCCTGCAGCAGGCTGGTCTTGCCGGTGATCGGGAAGATACCCGGCTTGGTAACCGCGCCTTCGACGGTGACGCGCTGGCTGGTGAATTCCTTCACGAACACACTGACCTGCGGGTTCTGCAGATAGGTTTCGTTGAGGCGGGTGGCGATTTCTTTCTCCAGCTCGGCGACGGTACGGCCACCGGCGGTGACCGCACCGATGAGCGGAAGCGAGATCATGCCCGACGAGTTCACACGTACCTCGCGGTCCAGGTCGGTGAGTTGAAACACGCTGATCTGCAGCAGGTCGAGCGCGCCGATGCGGTAATCGGGCACACCGGTGTAGGCACCGCTTGCAGTGGTGGTATCGGGCGCGGGCAATGTAGGGGTGGCGGTGACCGCGCGCGCCGTTCCGGAGCGCAGTGCCCCGCTGGATGAGGACGCGCATCCCCCCGCGACGAGCATCGCGACGAGCAGCAGGCTTCCGAGCATCATCTTCAACATGATTCCGCCTTCACTTGTCGGGTCGGGATTATGCCCCGCGCAGCAGGCGCGACCAAAAACCACCCTTTGCGCTCTCCGGCAAGCGCACCGGCAGCGGCGGCATTGACGAGGGCGCGACGTCGTCGAGAATTCCCTGCGGTCGCGTGACGACGAGGTGTACGGCTTCGGCGTCGCCGACGCGTTTCGCCGCGGCGTCGCGGCCTTCGGCCAGCAGCGGCGGCCGCTTGTCGATGTGGTGCGAGTCGGTGGCGAGCAGGTGCACGAGCCCTTCGTCGAGCATCCGTTCGCCCCAGTACTGCGGGCGCCGGCCGAAGCGCCCGGTGAGGCTGCCGGCCGTGATCTGCATCCACGCGCCCTGCTTCACCAGCTCGCCGAACAGCGCGTAGTGGTCCTCGATCCACGTCAGCCGCTCCGGGTGCGTGATCACCGGCACGAGGCCGGCGGTCATCAGCGTGAACACGGATTCGGAGAAGCGCGGCGGCGCCACGTGGTGCGGCGGCTCCAGCAGCAGGTAGCGGCTGCCGCACAGCGTCGGCACGCGGTCGGCGGCGATGGCCCCGGCGAGGTCGGGCGCCAGGTGCGTGTCGGCGCCGACGCCGATCTGCAGCGGGATGCCGGCTTCGGCGAGCGCCTTGCGGAATTCCGCGGCGGCGGCTTCGATGCCGGCCTGGTCGTTCTCGTAGAGGCCCGGATAGATATGCGGCGTGCAGGCGGTGAACTGGATGCCGTCGGCGACCGCGCAGCGTGCCATCGCCAGCGAGACCTCGAGCGACGTGGGTCCGTCGTCGATGCCCGGCAGCATATGGCAGTGCAGGTCGATCATGCGGTCACGTCCCGGCGCCACGACGAGGGGTGCAAGCGTGACAGGCGGGCCACCGCCAGCGTGTGATCGCGCGTGAACAGATACCACAACCCGATGAGCCCGAAGAAAAGCACCACGAGCAACGGCCGGTAGACGCCCAGCTTGACCGCGATCGCAGCACCGAGGCCCAGCAGCAGCGACAGCGAGCCGAGCAGCAGCACGGTGGCGGCTACGCCGAAGCCGGCGTCGAGCAGCAGGTGGTGCATGTGCTGGCGGTCGGCGGAGAACGGCGAGCGGCCCTGGTTCACGCGACGCAGGATCAGCACCACGCAGTCGATCAGCGGCAGCGCCAGCGTCCACGGACCCAGCACCGGCGACACCGGGTGGGCCGGGTCCTGCGACAGGCGCACGGCGACGAACGCGATCGCGAACCCGAGCAGCATGCTGCCGCCGTTGCCGAGGAACACGCGCGCGCGCGGCTGCCACGGGAAACGGAAATTCCACAGCAGGAAGCCGGCGACGCACGCGCCGAGGGCCAGCAGGCGCGTGGCGGTGGCGTGGTTGCCCGCGTACAGCGCGAACCCGGTGAACAAAGCCAGCGACACCAGGGCCAGCGTGCCGGCGAGGCCGTCGATGCCGTCGGCCATGTTCAGCGCGTTGATGACGCCGACCACCACGAAGATGGTGAACGGCAGCGCGAGCAGGCCGATGTCGGCGCCGGCGAAGCCGAACACGTCCTGCAGGTTGGTGGCCTGCACGCCGGCGACGAAATACACCAGCAGCGCCGCCAGTGTCTGGGCGCCGATGCGCCACGGCCAGGCCAGGTCGATCCGGTCGTCGAGCTGGCCCACGACCACCAGCATCAGCATGCAGAACGAGAACACGACGACGCGCACGTTCGGGAAATCCTCGAACAGGCCGAACGACAGGGTCGCCACCGCGCAGATGACCAGGCCGCCGATCACCGGGATCGCGCCGTCGTGCTGCTTGCGGCCGCCGGGATGGTCGACGAGCTGCAGCCGGCGCGCGGCCGGGATGAGCAGCGGCAGGAGCAGCGCGCAGAGCACGAAGCACAGCACCGCGCGGAGCCACGCGTCGGGCGGGAAATAGATGAGGGCGAAAATCCAGTCCATTGGAGTGAGGCTCCTGAAGCCGGTGAGGGTTCACGGGCCCGGGGGGACGGCCTCGATCTGCAACACGCAACGAATTGTAAATCGGTTGCCGGACAGGCGGGTGGAGGCGGGACTGAACGCGCACGTCGAAAACGTGACCGAAACCCGGATAATCGCCGGCCATGAACCTGCCCGATCGCGAATCGCTGCGCCTGCAATGGACCCGCACGGCGCTCTCCGACCCTTCGGCGCCGCTGCGGCGCGCGTCGAACGACGCGAGTTTCCGCAGTTACTGGCGCACGCATTCGGCGGACCGCAGCTGGATCGTGATGGACGCGCCGCCGGACCGCGAGGACATCCGCCCGTGGCTGGACGTGGCCGCGCGGCTCGCGCGCGCGGGGCTGCACGTGCCCGAAATCCAGGCGGCCGACGCGGAACGCGGATTCGTGCTGATGGAGGACCTGGGTGATCGCACGCTGCTGCCGGCGCTGACGCTGACGACGGTGGACGGCCATTACGACGACGCGATGGCGGCGATCGTGGCGATGCAGCTGCATGCCGACACCGACGGGCTGCCGGCGTACGACGAGGCGCGGCTGGTCGCCGAGATGGAGCTGATGCCGGAGTGGTTCCTGCAGCGGCACCTCGGCATGGCGATCGAGTGCGAGCAGTGGGACGTGGTGGAGTCGGCGTTCCGCGCGCTGGTGGACAACGCGACCGCGCAGCCGCAGGCGTTCGTGCACCGCGACTACCATTCGCGCAATCTGCTGCTGACCGATCGCGACAACCCCGGCATCGTCGATTTCCAGGACGCGGTGCGCGGGCCGGTCACGTACGACCTGGTGTCGCTGCTGCGCGACTGCTACATCGCGTGGCCCGAGGAGCGCGTGCAGGCGTGGGCGGAGGCGTTCCGCCAGCGGCTGGCCGACGCGGGCGTGCGGGTGCCCCCGCCGGCCGCGTTCCTGCGCGCGTTCGACCTGATGGGGCTGCAGCGGCACATCAAGGTGCTCGGGATCTTCTGCCGGCTGTGGTATCGCGACGGCAAGGCCGGGTATCTGCAGGACCTGCCGCTGGTGTGGCGCTACGTGCGCGAGGTCGGGGGGCGGCATCCGGAGACGGCGCCGCTGGTGGCGCTGATCGAGCAGGCGATCGGGGGGCGTGATCTCACGCAGCCCGCATGAGGGCGCTGATCTTCGCCGCCGGAAAGGGCGAGCGGATGCGCCCGCTGACCGAGCACACGCCCAAGCCGCTGCTCCGGGCACGCGGCAAGCCGCTGGTGGAATGGCACCTGGAGAAGCTGGCCGCGGCGGGCGTCACCGACGTGGTGCTCAATATCTCGTGGCTGGCGCACGCGTTCGCGCCGGCGCTCGGCGACGGCTCGCACTGGGGCCTGCGCCTGCACTGGTCGGCCGAAGGCGACGAGCCGCTGGAAACCGGCGGCGGCATGCTGCAGGCGCTGCCGCTGCTCGGCGACGAGCCGTTCATCGCGATCAACGGCGACATCTTCACCGACTACGATTTCGCGCGGCTGATGCGCGCGCCGCTGGGGCTCGCGCACCTGGTGCTGGTCGACAACCCCGACCACAATCCGGGCGGCGACTTCGCGCTCGGGCCCGACCTCCACGTCGCCGCCGATGGCCCGGCGAAGCTGACGTTCGCCGGCATCGGCATCTACCGGCCGGAGCTGCTGGTCGGCTGGCGCGAGATCATCGGCCCGACGCCCGGGGCCAGCCACGACCCGCCGCGCTTCCGCGTCGTGCCGCTGCTGCAGGCGGCGATGGCCCGCGGCGAGATCTCCGGCGAGCACCATCGGGGCGAATGGACGGATGTGGGGACGCCCGAGCGGCTGGCGGCGTTGGGGTGAGGAAAATCTGCTCTGAGCAAGTTTTTTTATTTGCTCAGAGCAGATTTTCGGGGACGGCCGCAGGGGGCGGGCTTCCAGGGGCGGCCCGTGATCGCGGAGATCCGTTCGCGGAACTCGGCCGAACCGAAGGCGCGGCCTTCGTAGAGTGAGCGACGCAGACGGTCCTGCCGGTCGGTCATCGAACGCAGGATTTCGCGCCACCTGGCGACACGGGCCGGGCGATCAGCGCCGAGCGAGTCGAAGACAGCGTGCGAGGTGACGCGGTCGTCTTCGACGATGCCGAGATGGTGCGCCGCGCTCGACCAGCGCCACGCTTCCGGACGGACCACGGTGCCGGCGCGCACCGGGTTGAGTTCGATGTACGCGAGGCAGGCCAGCAGGTACCGGTCTTCCGAGACGAGCCCCGACCAGAAGCGCCGTTCCCATGTCGCACCCACGCGGTCGCTGCGGTCGTTGTATCGGCGGCCATGCCTTCCGGCGCAGAGCTGCATGGTTCGCGAGATGGCGCCCGAGGTGGCCGACGAAAGCAGCAGGTGCACGTGGTTGTCCATCAGCACGTAGCCGTGGATCAGGACGCCGTAACGTCCCGCCGACGTGCCGAGCGAGGCCAGGTAGTGGCGGCGGTCGTCATCATCGATGAACACCGGGCGACGATCGACGCCGCGCTGCACCACGTGCATCGGTATTCCCGGAACGTCGAACCGGCTTCTCGACATGGCGCCCTCCCCCTCCGTGCGGTCATGCTCGGCGGGGATGGGATCGCGCGCTCCACGCCATTCCATGACGGGGAGGTAGGCATTCGCTGAAATCTGCTCAGAGCAAATAAAAAATCTGCTCAGAGCAGATTTTTGAGGAACGGCACGGTGATCCGCCGCTGGGCGGCGAGGCTGGCCCGGTCGAGCCGGTCCAGCAGTGCGGTCAGCGAGCCGAGGTCGCGGTCGACGCGGCGCAGCAGGTAGTCGAGCACCGCGTCGTCGAGTTCGAGGCCGCGGCGCGCGGCGCGCGCGCGGAGCACGTCGCGCCGCGCCGGTTCGTCGAGCGCCGGCAGCGAGAGCCGGGTGCACTGCGCCAGGCGCGTCCGCAGGTCGGGCAGCGCGATCGCGAGCGCGCCGGGCCCGGCGCTCGCGGCGTACAGCAGCGTCGCGCCGGTCGCGCGCGCACGGTTGTGGAAGTGGAACAGCGCTTCCTCGTCGTCCGCGTGCCCGGCGATCGCCTCGACGCCGTCCAGGCACAGCAGGTCGGCGCCCTCCTGCGCCGGCAGCAGCGCCGACAGATGCCCCGCGAACCCCGCCAGCGGCAGATACGCGGCCTTGCGCCCGCCGGCCGCCGCGTCCGCGCAGGCGGCCAGCAGCAGATGGGTCTTGCCGCTTCCGGGCGGGCCCTCGAGAAACAGCCAGTCACCGGCGGCGCCTCGCGCGGCCGCCTGCACCGCGTCCCGGATCGCATCGGCGCCGACGAAGGCTTCGAATCGCTGGTCCGGCGGCGCGCGCAGCGTGAGCGGGAGCTGCGGCGTCATCCTGCGGGCGGCTTTGCCGG
>CBIHMN010000141.1:0-5872 GCA_966211005.1 uncultured Arenimonas sp. | reverse complement strand
CGCAGCTCGACATCGCCGAGCGCCGCCTGCCGCAGGACGGCCGCATCAAGCTGAATATCAGCAAGACCAAGCAGATGGACTTCCGCGTATCCACCTGCCCCACGCTGTTCGGCGAGAAAGTGGTGCTGCGCCTGCTCGACGGCAGCGCGGCGAAGCTCGGCATCGACAAGCTCGGGTACGAGGAAGACCAGAAGAAGCTCTACCTGGATGCGCTCTCGAAGCCGTACGGCATGATTCTGGTCACTGGCCCCACCGGCTCGGGCAAGACGGTGTCGCTCTATACCGGCCTGAACATCCTGAACACCGAGGAGCGCAACATCTCCACGGCCGAGGACCCCGTGGAAATCCGCGTCGCCGGCATCAACCAGGTCCAGATGAACGTCAAGAAGGGCATGACGTTCGCGGCCGCGCTGCGCAGCTTCCTGCGCCAGGACCCGGACGTGATCATGGTCGGCGAAATCCGCGACCTCGAGACCGCCGAAATCGCCGTCAAGGCGGCACAGACCGGCCACCTGGTGCTTTCGACGCTGCATACGAACGACGCGCCGCAGACCGTGAGCCGCCTGATGAACATGGGCATCGCGCCCTACAACATCACGTCGTCGGTGACGATCATCATCGCCCAGCGCCTCGCGCGGAGGCTGCATGACGCCTGCAAGAAGGCGATCCACCTCCCGGAGAATGCATTGCTGGCCGAGGGATTCACGACCGAGGAAATCAAGGCCGGCATCACGCTTTACGAGCCGGTGGGTTGCGACGACTGCAACGACGGCTACAAGGGACGCGTGGGCATCTACCAGGTGATGCCGATGGCCGAGAACATCCAGAAGATCATCCTCGAGGGCGGCAACGCGCTGCAGATCGCCGAGGCGTCGCTCGCCGCTGGCGTTCGCGACCTGCGTGGTTCCGCGCTCTACAAGGCACGGCAGGGCATCACCAGCCTCGCCGAAATCAATCGCGTTACGAAGGACTGACCATGGCGACCACTGCTGCGAAGGCCCCCGCGACCCGCGCCAACGTGATGGAGCAGTTCACGTGGGAGGGCACCGACAAGCGCGGTGTCAAGATGAAGGGCGAGACCACGGCGAAGAACGCCAATCTGCTGCGCGCGGAACTGCGCAAGCAGGGCATCAATCCGACGGTGGTGCGAGCCAAGGCCAAGCCCTTATTCGGCAAGGCGGGCAAGTCGATCACGGCACAGGACATTTCGGTCTTCAGCCGCCAGATCGCGACGATGCTCCAGGCCGGCGTGCCGATGGTGCAGAGCTTCGAGATTCTCGCTTCTGGACAGAAGAACCCCCGAATGCGCGACATGCTGATCGACATCCGCGACAACATTGCCGGCGGCAGTTCACTCAGCGAAGCCATGGCCCGCCATCCGGTTCAATTCGACCTGCTTTACCGCAACCTCACTCGGGCCGGCGAAGGCGCCGGCGTTCTCGACACCGTCCTCGACACGGTCGCTACATACAAAGAGCGCACAGAGGCGCTCAAAGGCAAGATCAAGAAGGCGCTTTTCTATCCCGCGGCGGTCATCTGTGTCGCGATGCTCGTCAGTGCGATCCTGCTGATTTACGTTGTTCCGCAGTTCGAGGACGTGTTCGCGGGTTTCGGAGCCGAGCTACCTGCGTTCACTCAGATGATCGTCAATGCATCCCGATTTCTGACGTCGTACTGGTGGTTGGTTTTGCTGATCGTCGTCGGGTCGGTGCTCAGCTTCTTGGCGATCTACAAGCGCTCTCCGACGCTGGAACGCAATGTCGATAGGCTGATGTTGAAGATTCCGGTGCTCGGCCAGATCCTCCACCAATCCGCCATCGCCCGCTTCGCCCGCACCCTCGCCCTGACCTTCAAGGCCGGCGTGCCGCTGGTCGAGGCCCTCGACACGGTCGCCGGTGCCACCGGCTCGATCGTCTACAACGAAGCCGTCCAGCGCATCCGCCAGGACGTCGCCGTCGGCTACCAGCTCAACGTGGCGATGAAGCAGGTGAACCTGTTCCCGCACATGGTCGTGCAGATGACCGCGATCGGCGAAGAGGCCGGCGCGCTCGACACGATGCTGCTGAAGGTCGCCGAGTTCTACGAGCAGGAGGTGAACAACTCGGTCGACGCACTCGCGTCGCTGATCGAGCCGTTCATCATGGTGGTCATCGGTGTGCTGGTCGGCGGCATGGTCATCGGCATGTACCTGCCGATCTTCAAGCTCGCCGCGACCGTCGGCTGATCCCGTCGCGATGCTGGAGTACCTGCAGGCCTCGGCCGGGCTCGCGCTCGGCCTCGCCTTCCTGCTCGGGCTGCTGGTCGGCAGCTTCCTGAATGTCGTGATCCTGCGGCTGCCGCCGCGGCTGGAATGGCAGTGGCGGCGCGACAGCCGCGAGATGCTGGAGCTGCCCGAGGCCGACGAGGCGGTGCCGCCCGGCATCGTCGTGAAATCCTCGGCCTGCCCGAAATGCGGGCATCGGCTGGCGCCGTGGGAGAACCTGCCGCTGCTGAGCTTCGCGCTGCTGCGCGGCCGCTGCCGGGGCTGCGGCACGGCGATTTCGTGGCAGTACCCGATCGTGGAACTGCTGACGGGGCTGATGTTCGCGGCGTGCGTCTGGCGCTTCGGCGTCGGGCCGGAGGCGCTGGCGGCGATGGTATTCACCGGGCTGCTGATCGCGATGTCGGGCATCGACCTGCGCACGACCCTTCTGCCCGACCAGCTCACCTACCCGCTGCTGTGGATCGGCCTCGCGGTGGCCACCGTGTCGCTGTTCGTGCCGCCGGTGCAGGCGATCGTCGGCGCGCTGGTCGGCTACCTGAGCCTGTGGAGCGTCTACATGGGCTTCAAACTGCTCACCGGCAAGGAAGGCATGGGCTTCGGCGACTTCAAGCTGCTCGCCGCGCTGGGCGCGTGGTGCGGGGCCTGGTCGATCCTGCCGATCGTGCTGATGTCGTCGTTCATCGGCGCGATCGTGGGGTCGTTGTGGATCGGCCTGCGCGGCCGCGACCGGGCGACGCAGATCCCGTTCGGCCCCTACCTCGCCGCGGCCGGCTGGGTGCAGCTGCTGTGGGGCGAACACATCCTGCGGGCCTACAAGGCCTGGTTCGGGCTGGGCTGAGCGGATGGCCGCGCGGGTCGTCGCGGTCACGGGCGGCGTGGCGTCGGGCAAGTCGGAAGCGACGGCGGCGTTCGAGGCCCTCGGCGTCGTGGTGGCCGATGCCGATGTCGCCGCCCGCGCGGTGGTCGAGCCCGGACAGCCGGCGCTGGCCGCGGTCGCCGCACGCTTCGGGGCCGAGGCCCTGCGCCCCGATGGCACGCTCGACCGCGTGGCGATGCGCCGTCTCGTCTTCGCCGACGAGGAGGCGCGCGCCGATCTCGAAGCGATCCTGCACCCGCCGATCCGGCGATGGCTGCGCGCCGCCTGCGACGCCGCGCCCGGGCCTTACGTCGCTGTCGCGATCCCGCTGCTCGCCGAGGGCGGCGGGCGGGCGGCCTACCCGTGGCTGTCGCGGATCCTGGTCGTGGACGTGCCCGAAGCGGTGCAGCGCGAACGTCTCATGCGCCGCGACGGCGTCGACGCGGCGCTGGCCGACCGGATGGTCGCGGCACAGGCGACCCGACGGCAGCGACTGGCGATCGCCGACGACGTGATCGTGAACGACGGGCCGCTGGCGGCCCTGCGGGACAGCGTGGGCCGCCTGCACGCCCGCTACCGCGCCGGGACCCCGTAGGAGCGGCTTCAGCCGCGAAAGCGCTCGTGGCGGGCCGGAGCGCGCGGAAGCAGGGTCGCGGCTGAAGCCGCTCCTACGGGCTCTCGCCGGTTCCCGCGGCCAGAGGTGACGGATTCCCGCGACCCCCTGCCCCCCATGTCGCCGGGCCGTGGCCACGTCGGCCGGCTTCATCCCGCCGATCGCGTAGATCGGCAGCGACACGCCCTCGCGCAGCAGCGAGAACCGGTCCCAGCCCATCGGCGCGGCGTCCGGGTGAGATTCCGTCGCCCGCAGCGGGCCCAGCACCGCGAAGTCCGCCCCCAGCGCTTCCGCGCGCGCCAGGTCCTCGGCGTCGTGGCACGACGCTCCGACCAGTTGTTCCGCCGGCAGCGGTCGCTCGCGGAGTCCGCGCAGCTGCGCCGCCCGCAGGTGCACCCCGATGCCCAGCTCGGCCGCGAGGGCGATCTCGCCGTTCACGAGCAGCTCGGCGCCGCGCGCGCGGCAGTGGATCGCGGCGTCGATCGCCAGCGCCCTGAGCGCCGCGGGCGGCAGCCCGGGGTCGCGCAGCTGGATCCGCTTCACGCCGGCGACCAGCGCCCGGTCGAGCTTCGCGAAAAAGGCGGCCTTCTCCACCGGCGCCGGCGTGATCAGGTAGCGGCTGCCCGCCGTCAGCGCGGCGACGACCGGCCGGTCGGCCGGCGGCATCGGGTAGCTGCCGAGCTTCTCGAGCGGCGCCCACGCCAGCGCCTGCTTCTCCAGCCCCTTCGGCGTGCCCTCGTAGGCCGTGACCGTGTAGACGTCCAGCACGATCCGCTTGGCCGGGTAGGCCTGCGGCACCGCGATGAACGGCTCGGCCGCATCGATCCGGATGCCCAGCTCCTCGTGCAGCTCGCGGGCGAGCGCCTCGCGCGCCGTTTCACCCGGCTCGACCTTCCCGCCCGGGAATTCCCACGCGCCGGCGAGGTCGCGGCCGGCCGTGCGCCGGGCGAGGAGGATGCGGCCGCGCCGGTCGCGCAGCACGCCGGCGACGACATGGACGCGATGGCTTCGTCGGTCCGGGCCCGGAGGCATCCGTCAGCGCCCCGGCCTCAGTCGAGGCGGCCGTGGCACTGCTTGAACTTCTTTCCGCTGCCGCAGGGGCACGGCTCGTTGCGGCCGACCTTCGGGCCGTCGCGCTGCACGGGCTGCGCCAGCACGCCCTGCCCCTGCGCGGCCTGCGCGGCGGCCTGTTCGGCCTCCTCGTCGGCGCCGTAGCCACCCGTTTCCGGATGCTGGAACTGCATCTTCTTCGACTGCGCCTCGAGGCGCTGCCGCTCCGCGGCTTCCATCGCCGCCACCTCCGCCTCGTCGCGGATGCGTACGCGCGCCAGCAGCGTCACCACCTGCAGCTTCACGGCGTCGAGCATCTCGGCGAACAGCTCGAAGCTCTCGCGCTTGTACTCCTGCTTGGGCTGCTTCTGCGCGTAGCCGCGCAGGTGGATGCCCTGCCGCAGGTAGTCCATCCGCGCCAGGTGCTCCTTCCAGTTCTGGTCGAGCACGTTGAGCATCAGGTGCTTTTCGAGGTTGCGCATCATCTCGGGGCCGATCTGCGCCTGCTTGTCGGCGAACAGCGCGGCCACCGCCTGCTGCACGCGCGCCATCACCCCGTCGGCGTCGAGCGCCTCCTGTTCCCGGGCGAACTGCTGCAGTTCCAGCGACAGCGAGAAATCGTCGGCCAGTGCTCGCTCCAGCCCCGCCAGGTCCCACTGCTCGTCGACCGACTCGGCCGGCACGTAGCGGTGCACGACGCCTTCGACGACGTCCTCGCGGATGGCCAGCACCGCTTCTTCGACCGTCGGCGATTCCAGCAGCTCGTCGCGCTGCTGGTAGATCACCTTGCGCTGGTCGTTGGCGACGTCGTCGAACTCGAGCAGGTTCTTGCGGATGTCGAAGTTGTGCGATTCCACCTTGCGCTGCGCGTTGAGGATCTGCTTCGTGACCAGGCCGGACTCGATGACGTCGTCGTCCTTCATGCCCATGCCGCGCATCGCCTTCTGCACCCAGTCGGCGGCGAAGATGCGCATCAGGTTGTCTTCGAGCGACAGGTAGAAGCGCGACGACCCCGGGTCGCCCTGGCGGCCGGAGCGGCCGCGCAGCTGGTTGTCGATGCGGCGGCTCTCGTGCCGCTCGGTGCCGATGA
>CBIHMN010000140.1:0-5899 GCA_966211005.1 uncultured Arenimonas sp. | reverse complement strand
CCGGCGCGACGGTCCTGCCAGCCCACGTCGGCGCTGGCCACGAGCGACCAGCCGGCCGCGAGCTCCGTGGCCGGCGCGCCGTCTTCCGGCGTGCCGTCGCGCGTGGCGACGCGGCCCTGGCCCGGGATCTCGCCGAGCACGTTGCCGGCCGCCACCGCCCGCAGCGCGCCCGGTCCAGCGGCGGACAGCTCCCCGCAGCGTGCCGCGAGTTCCGACGCAGGCACGGCGCCCGCGCAGACCGCGGGGAGGGCCGCCGCGAGCGCGTCGTCGGGCGTCTGCGCGCGTGCCGGCGACGCGGTCGCGAGCCACACGGAAAAGGCCGCCGCGGCGACGGCGCCGGTTCGGACACCCGTGCGGCGGATGGGGTCCGGCGGAAACGGTGCGGTTCGGTCCGGTCTGCATCGGCTGGCAGGCATCGTGGGCTCCCGTGGCGTGCCGCGAGTCTAGCCGTCCGCGCCGACGCTGCTACGCTTCGGCTTTCCACCGCCCCGAGGATTGCCGATGCGTCTGCCCGTGCTCGCCGCCACCGTCGCCCTGTCCCTGTCGTCCGCCGCCGGTGCGAAGGAGGGCATGTGGGTTCCACAGCAGCTGCCTGAAATCGGCGATGCGCTGGCGCAGGCCGGGCTCGAACTCGATCCGCGCCAGCTCGCCGACCTGACCGGGGACCCGATGGGCGCGGTGGTCGCGCTCGGCGGCTGCACCGCGTCGTTCGTGTCGCCCGACGGCCTGGTGGTCACCAACCACCACTGCGCGTACGGCGCCATCCAGCTGAACTCGACGCCGGAACGCAACCTGATGGAAGACGGCTTCATCGCCGCGACGCGCGCCGACGAGCTTTCCGCCGGACCGAATGCGCGCGTGTACGTGATGGACCGCATCACCGACGTCACCGACCGGATGCGCGCGGCCGTCGATCCCGACCTCGACGCGCTGGCTCGCCAGAAGGCGATCGAAAGCGCCCAGAAGGCGCTGCTGGCCGAGTGCGAAGCCGAGGCCGGCACCCGCTGCACCGTGTACAGCTTCTTCGGTGGCCAGACCTACCGCCTGTTCCGCCAGATCGAGATCCGCGACGTGCGGCTCGCGTACGCACCGCCGCGCGCGATCGGCAACTACGGCGGCGAGATCGACAACTGGATGTGGCCGCGGCACACCGGCGACTTCTCGTTCTACCGCGCCTATGTCGGCAAGGACGGCAAGCCGGCGGCGTATTCGCCGGACAACGTGCCCTATCGCCCGGCCCATCACCTCGAGCTGGCCGACCAGCCGCTCGAGGCCGGCGATTTCGTGATGGTGGCGGGCTACCCGGGTTCCACCAACCGTTACGCGCTCTACGACGAATTCGAGAACGTCCGCGGCTGGCAGTACCCGGTCGTCGGCCGCTGGCTCGGCGAACTGGTCACGCTGACCGAAGCCGCCGGCGCGAAGGACGAGGCGATCGGCGTCAAGTACGCCAGCACCCTGCGCAGCTGGCAGAACGCGATGAAGAACTGGCAGGGCCAGCTCGCAGGATTCGAACGCATCGGCGCCGCCGACGCGAAGCGCGCCGAGGAGCAGGCGGTGCTGGCGTGGCTGCGCGGTCGTGGCGCCGACGGCGCGGCGGCGCGGGACGCACACGCGAAACTCGTCGCCCTCGCGGCGGAGGCGCGCGCGACGCGCGAGCGCGACACGATCGTGTCGCAGGTCGCGGGGACCGGCCTGCTCGGCAACGTGCGCTCGCTGTACCGCCTCGCCGGCGAGCGCGCGAAGCCCGACGCCGAACGTGCGCCGGGTTACCAGCAGCGCGACCTGCCGGCGATCGAAGGCGGCATCGCCCAGCTCGAGCGTCGGTTCGACCCGGAAATGGAGAAGCAGCTGCTCGCGTACTGGCTCGGCCACTACGTGAAGCTGCCCGCGGCGCAGCGCGTGCCGGCACTCGACGCGTGGCTCGGTGGCGACGATGCGGCGGCGATCGACCGCGCCCTCGATGCCGCCTACGCGGGGACGAAACTCGCGCCCGCCGACGCGCGACGCGCGATGCTGGGTGCGGACGTGGCCACGCTCGACGCGAGCACGGACCCGCTGCTGGTGCTGGCGCGCACGCTGCAGCCGACGATGCTGGCGATCGAGGACGCCGCCAAGGCGCGCGCCGGCGACGCGGCGCTGCATCGCCCGGTCTATCTCGCCGCGGTGCAGGACTATCGCCGCGAGCACGGCGGCGCCGTGTATCCGGACGCCAACCTGAGCCTGCGCATCACCTACGGCAACGTGATGGGCTACGTGCCGCGCGACGGCGTCGCGTACACGCCGTTCACCTCGCTCGACGGCCTCGTCGCGAAAGCGACCGGCGAGGAGCCGTTCGACGCGCCGCGGGCTCTGCTGGACGAAGTCGCGGCGATGACGCCCGCGCAGAAGGCCGCGGTGCCGGTGAACTTCCTGTCCGACCTGGACATCACCGGTGGCAATTCCGGCTCGCCGGTGCTCGATGCGCGCGGCGAACTCGTCGGGCTGGCCTTCGACGGCAACTGGGAGAGTGTCAGCTCCAACTGGGTGTTCGACCCGGTGATGACGCGGATGATCGCGGTCGACACGCGCTACATGCAGTGGGTGATGCGCGAAGTATTCCCGGCGCCGCACCTGCTGGAGGAAATGGACGCCGAGTGATGCGCGTCCGCTTCCACGGCGCCGCCGGCGAAGTCACGGGCTCGTGCCACGAGGTCGAGTTCGCCGGCGGCCGGCGGCTGCTGCTCGACTGCGGGATGATCCAGGGCAGCGCGCGCGACGAGCTGCGCAACCGCGACCCGTTCCCGTTCGACGTCGCGTCGCTGGACGGCGTCGTGCTGAGCCACGCGCACATCGACCATTGCGGGCGGTTGCCGGTGCTGGTCGCGCGCGGTTTCGCGGGTCCGATCTGGACGCATCCGGCGACGGCCGATCTGCTGCGGATCATGCTCGCGGACGCGGCCTCGCTCGCCGAACGCGACGCCGAGCTCGACAACCGCCACCGCCGCGACGGCCGCGCCGACCACGCGCCGCTGTTCACCAGCGACGACGTGGCGCGGACGCTGAAGCAGGTGCGCGCGGTGCCTTACGACGACCCGTGCGAGATCCTGCCCGGGGTCCGACTGGTGCTGCGCGACGCCGGCCACATTCTCGGTTCGGCGAGCGTGGAACTGGCCGCCGTCAGCGACGGTCGCGAGCGCGTGCTGGTGTTTTCCGGCGACCTCGGCATGAAAGGCACGCCGATCCTGCGCGACCCGGCGCCGGTGCCGCGCGCCGATCTCGTGCTGATGGAGTCGACCTACGGCGACCGCCTGCACCGGCGGCGCGACGAGACCACCGTCGAAATCCGCGAGGTGCTGGAACAGGCCTGGGCGAGCGGCGGCAATGTGCTGATCCCGGCCTTCGCCGTCGGTCGCAGCCAGGAGCTGCTGTACCTGTTCGCGCGCCAGTGGGACGAATGGAACCTCGGCCGCTGGCGCATTTTCCTCGACAGCCCGATGGCGGCAAGGGTCGCCGCGGTCTACGACCGCCATGTCGCGCTGTTCGACGAGCGCGGCCGCGACGCGTGGAACCAGCGTCCGCATCCGTTCCGGATGCCGAACCTGCGGATGACGGTGGACGCGGCGCAGTCGCGCGCGATCAACGGCGTGCGCCGCGGCGCGATCGTCATCGCCGGCTCCGGCATGTGCAATGGCGGTCGCATCCGCCACCACCTGCTGCACAACCTGTCGCTGCCGCAGGCGCATGTGATTTTCGTCGGCTACCAGGCGCACGGCACCCTCGGCCGGCGGCTCGTCGACGGCGCGCGCGAAGTCGGACTGCTCGGCCAGTCCGTACCGGTGCGCGCGACGATGCACACCGTCGGCGGCCTGTCGGCGCATGCCGACCAGGCCGGGCTGCTCGACTGGGTCGGCGCGATCGGCGGCCGCCCGCCGGTGCTGCTGGTGCACGGCGAGGACCGAGCACGCGAGCCGCTGGCGGCGAAACTCGCCGGGCTCGGGCACCCGGCCACGCTGGCGCGGCCCGGCCTCGAAATCGCGGTCTAGGGCGCCGGCACCGGCCGGCGCAGCCCGAGCGCGGCGACGAACAGCAGCACGCCGACCGCCAGCACCAGCTGGTAGGCCGGCAGCAGCAGGATGTCGGCGTACGCGATCGGGCCCGGGTGCCGCACCAGGCCGTCGTACAGCACCGCGACGCCCGACACGGCGATCCCGCCGGCCCCGGCCAGCACGACCAGGCGCCGCGCCGGCGTCCGCGCCAGGAAGCGGGCCGTCACCGCGACCACCGCATACGGCGCGGCCGCCCACACGAAGCGGAACAGGAGGCGCCACGCGCCGTCGGCGTCGTCGCGGGGTGCGGCGAACGCGAGCAGGCACCACGTACCGACCAGGCCGGCGCCCAGCACCGCGAACGTCAGCCCGGTGACCCGCGGGCTCATGGCTGCGGCTTCGGTGGACAGGCGCAGGCGCCGTCGTCGAAGACGATCTTCCAGACGCCGGGCGACTCCTGCCGCCACGTGGAGCGGAATTCGGCGATCAGTTCACCGTCGGGGGAGTGCACCGGCCCCTTGGTCTGCGCGAGCGAGCCGTCGTCGAGCACCACCACGGTCTCCGGTCGCCAGGTGAACGGCGCCGGACCGGAGAAGAAGCGCAGCCAGTCGGCGGCGATCGCGGCGCGGCCGCGCGTCGGCTTCGTGCCGTTGACGAAGATGGCGTCCTCGGCGAGGAACGACGCGAAGGCCGCGTGGTCGCGATCGGCCATCGTCCGCGCGAACGCGGTTTCCGCGGCGTGCACCTGTCGGGTGAGCGCGTCGAGGTCGACCGGGGCCGGCGGCGGTACCGGAGTGGATGCGCAGGCGCCCGCGAGGAGACCGCAGGCCATGGCCGTCGCGATTCGTTTCATCGGCACGCTCCGTCGTCGGGAGGTCGATCCTATCGCCGCGGCCCCCCGTTGTCGCGTCGTTGACGCGGCCGCCGACACCCTCGCGCGATGCCCGACACTCCCGAGCCCGGCACGCCGCAGTCCGATGCCGCCGAGGCCGGCCTGGTCCATGTCTCCGACGCCGATCCGGGCATCGCCCGCCGCCGCGTCGGCAAGGGCTTCGGCTACCGGCTGCCCGATGGCCGCGCGGTGCGCGACCGCGCCACGCTGGCGCGGATCCGCGCGCTGGCGATACCCCCGGCGTATACCGAAGTCTGGATCTGCCCGACCGCGCGCGGCCATCTGCAGGCCACCGGCCGCGACGCGCGCCGGCGCAAGCAGTACCGCTACCACCCGCGCTGGCAGCAGGCGCGCGGCGACGGCAAGTTCGAACGCATCGTCGCCTTCGGCCGGGCGTTGCCGAAGCTGCGGCGGCGCCTTCGCCGCGATCTCGGGCAGCGGGGCTTCCCGCGCTCGAAGGTGCTGGCGATCGTCGTTTCGCTGCTCGCGGAAACGCTGGTGCGCGTCGGCAACGACGAGTACGCGCGCAGCAACCGGTCGTTCGGATTGACGACGTTGCGCGGTCGCCACGTCGAATTCCTGCGCGGCGGCCGCGCGCGGCTGCGGTTCCGCGGCAAGTCCGGGCTGGAGCAGACGCGCGAGATCGACGACGCCGGACTCGTGAAGCTGGTGCGCGCCTGTCATGAACTGCCGGGACAGGCGTTGTTCCAGTACGTCGACGACGACGGCACGGTGGCGCCGGTCGACTCCAGCGATGTCAACGACTACCTGCGCGACGCGATGGGCGAGGCGTTCACCGCGAAGGATTTCCGCACGTGGGGCGGCACGCTGCGGGCGTTCCGGGAGCTCGCCCGCACGCCGCTGCCGCCGCCGACCCGCACGGGCGCGCCGTCGGCGCGGGCGCTGGCCGAAGCGCGTGCGTCCGTCGTGCGCACGGTGGCGGAGGTGCTGGGCAATACACCGTCGGTCTGCCGCAAGG
>CBIHMN010000139.1:0-5940 GCA_966211005.1 uncultured Arenimonas sp. | reverse complement strand
ACGTTGTAGCGCGCCAGCCGGCTGACGCCGCAGCCGACGAAGTACGACAGCACCAGCCAGTCCCAGCCGCCCTGCATGCCGCAGGCGTAGGCGAGCGCCGCCGGCGCGACGCCGAACGAGATCACGTCCGACAGCGAATCGAGTTCGCGGCCGAGCGTCGAGGCGGTGTGCCGCGCACGCGCGACGCGGCCGTCGAGCGCGTCGAACACGAACGCGAGCGGGATCAGCGCCATGCCCGCGAGCAGCCACGGCACGTCGCCATCCTGCAGGAAGCGCATCGCCGCGAAGATCGCGCCGGTGCCGCAGAACGCGTTGCCGAGCGTGAACCAGTCGGCCAGGTGGAACTCGCGCAGCATCGAGAAATGGCGCGGGCTCATGGCGCGGGCGCGACCTCGGTGTCGGCGCGCTTCAGCACCGGGTACGGATTGACCGGCGTGCCCTGCCACCAGCGCTTTTCGGGGCCGAGCACGAAGATCGCGAAGTGCAGGTGCGGCGCGTCCTTGTTCGCGTTGCCGCTGGCCCCGACGTAGCCGATGACGTCGCCGCGCTTCACGGTGTCGCCCTCGTCCACGCCCTGGGCGTAGCGGTCGAGGTGCGCGTAGTAGTACGCGAGCCGTTCGTCGCCGTCGAACTGGTAGATCGTCAGCCCGCCCGGCACGCTCGCGAAGAGCTTGGCGATCGTGCCGTCGGCGACCGCGCGCACAGGCCGGCCGGTCGGCGCCATGATGTCGATCGCGTCGTGACTGCGGCCTTCGCCGCGTGCGTCGGAATACGTGTCCTGCAGTTCCGTGGGGGTGATGCCCTGTACCGGCAGCAGGAGCGTGGTGGCGCGCAGCGCGGCCAGCACGTCCGGGTCGGGCGGCGACTTCACCTGCGGCGAGGTGGCCGCGTCGGCGGGCGCGTCCATGGCATCGGGCGTGGCCGCCGGCGCGTCCGGCAGCGGCGCGATCTCCGGGGGCGGCACGTCCACGCGGTCGAGCGGGTCGATCGCGATGTCCGGCGCCTCGTGCGGGTCGCGCGCCACGGGCGGCAGCGCCGGATCGGCGGCGCCCGGCTCCAGCCCGGTGGCCCCGTCCGGGCCGAGACCCGGTGCCGGCAGCGTCGATTCCACGGCGGGAGGCGGTGCTTCGTCGCGACCGAGGAACAGCCAGGCGACCGCGGCCCCTCCGCACAGCAGCCCCGCGACGAAGATCAGCAGTCCTTTCATCGGCAGCTCACTCGCGCAGGGTGGCCTTCGTGCCCGCCGCGACCGCGCCGGCGACACGCAGCGCGTCCCAGTTGGTCAGGCGGATGCAGCCATGCGACTGCGACTTGCTGATGCGCGACGGCTCCGGCGTCCCGTGGATGCCGTAGTGCTCCTTCGACAGGTCGATCCATACCAGCCCGACCGGGTTGTTCGGGCCCGGCTCGATATGCGCCTCGTCGTGCTTCGGGTTCGCGTCCCAGAACAGGTCGGGGTTGTAGTTGAAGCCCGGGTCACGCGCGACGCCGGTGATCTTCCAGTCGCCGATGGGCAGCGGGTCGTGCTCGCTGCCGGTGGTCGCGGGGAAGCGCGCGTAGACGTCGCCGTCGGCGTCGGCCAGCATCACCGACGAATCGTCCTTGTCGACGATCACCTCGGCGGCGTCCGGCAGCTCGGCGTCGCGCGCGACGTTCGGCACGCGGATCGTCCTGCCGGCGGCGAAGCCGCCGTCGTTGAGCTTGCGCAGCAGCGCCGGGCTCGCGTGGAACTTCTCGCCCAGCGCTTCCTCGAGGCTGGTGAACCCGAGGGCGTCCAGTTCGGCCTTCTTCATCATGTCGGCCGGGATCTCGCGGAACGGGCCGTCGGCGTCGTCCTCGGTGATCGTGTAGTCGGTGAGCGTGGCGACGCCGTTCTTCTCCAGTTCGGCCCATGTGGCGTCGTCGAGCTCGCCGCTGTCGGTGAGCCCGCGCGCGCGCTGGAACGCGGCGACAGCGCGGCGATGATTGGTGCCGACGATGCCGTCGATCTCGCCGGGCGAGAAATTCGCGCGATCGAGGAGCACCTGCGCGCGGAGGTCGGAGGGTTCCTCGTGCACGGCGGGTCCGGCCGCGGCCGCGGTGCTGTCGGCGTCGGCGTCGGCGTCGGCATCGGCATCGGCGTCGTCGGCGTCCGCGTCGTCGCTGTCGTCCGCGTCGGCCTCCTCCTCGCTCGACGTCGTCTTCGATTCGACGCCGGCATCGGTGGTGTCGGGGTCCGCGTCCGGCGGCACGGCGTCGGTGACGGCATTCCGGATCGCTTCCGCCGGCGCGTCGTCGTGCGTGGCGTCGCCGAGCGGTTCTTCCGGGGCCGTGCCGGTTCCGCTCACGGGCGGCACGTCGGGGGTTTCCTGCGCGGCCAGCGGCAGCGCCACCGCGAGGGCGGCGAACAGGAGCGTGCGAACCAGCGGGTTCCGGGGGTGCATGGCGGTTTCCTCGTGGACGGAATGTCCCGAGTATCCGGAGTGCGCGTGAATCCCGTGTCGGGCGTTTACCCGGGCTTGCCCCGCGGGCGGCGCGCCGTCAGGGCGCGCACCCCTGCGTCGAGCCCGGGCCGCCGAGCGCCTGCACCCGGTGGACGCTGCTCCAGTGCGATTCACCGCCGAAATCGACCTCCCAGATCGCGTCGATCTCGATCGTCGCCAACGCGCCGTCCTGCAGCGTCCGGCGCATCTCGCCGGCGTCGTAGCGGAACGGCCCGATGCCGCCGTAGGGATCGGCGCACGTCGGGCAGACGTTCTTCATCACCTGCAGGGCCGCCACCGCATCGTCGCCGCCGAACGTGTCGCGCTCCGCGGCCAGGAAGGTCGGCCGCCCCTGGTGGTCGTAAAGGAACGCGGCGAAATACTCGTAGTCTTCCCACGTCTGCACGCTGTAGCCGGTGCCGTCGTGCGCCGGATCGAACCAGTGCGTGCTGATGTCGACCGGGCCGTCGTCGCCCGCGGGACAGCCGCGCCCGAGCGCCGCGTGCGGCCGCGTGCCGGTCTCGCCGTCGATCGTGTAGGTGAACTGGAACGCGTCGGCGGCGGTGGGCGCCACCGAGGCGGTGCCGACGCGCGTGAGCGTGCGCGAATCGCCGTCCCATGCCGCGCGATAGATGCCGCCGTTCCACAGGCCGTTCGCACCCGGCGCCGCGCCCTGCAGGTAGTACCACGTCGAGTAGCCGTCGGGCCGGTACGTGTACCAGAGCCCGGCCCAGTCGCCGCCGGCCGGATAGAAGAACACGCCGCTGCCCTTCCTCTCCGCGTCGAAATAGCTGCCGGGCCGCACGACCGGCGCATCGCCGTCGATCGCGAGCCCGACCGTCGTTTCCGTCTCCGTTCCCGACGCATTGCGCACATGGAGGAACCACCGACCCGGCGTCAGCCCGGCGCCGGCGAGAACGATCGCGGCATCGTCGCCCGCACCGCTGGCGTACGCGGGCACGGCCGGATCCTCCGGCGCGCTGCCGGGCGTCGGGTGGGTCGGATCCCACGAGATGACGGGCCCGTCCGGTTGCTTCCAGAGCCGGTATTCGACGGCGTGTCCGCTCGCCGCGGCGATGCGCACCTCGGACGCTCCCGCAGGGACATCGAAGAAGAGCGTGCGCAGCTGCTCGTCCTTTCCGAGAGCGAACGTGCGCGGGCTTTCGGGCAGCAGCATCGTCGGCGCGAGCGACGGCGAGTAGCTGCGCATGCCGAACGCCAGGTCGCCGACGACCACGCCGTCTTCGGCGAACACCCGGACCACGCCGAACCGCCAGTCCGCCCTGCCGATCGAATCGTCGTCCCACGACAGGGTCAGCGGAAGCATTTCGCCGGCTTCGACGTGCCCGGGTCCGGTCGCGACGAAGGATCCGTCGCCATCGACCACCGGCAGTTCCCACGCCTTCGCGACGCGGCGGATCGTCTCCGGGATGCGGCTGTGCGCCATCACCCACCACGCGTCGACACCGGGTTCCTGCCGGACCGGGGCGTAGCACAGGGGCTCGCGCATCGCCGAAACGCACAGCACCTCGTCGTCCGACGGTGCGCCGTCGCCGTCGCGGTCGACGCCGACATAGACATCGATTCTGTTGTACCCGTCGTACACCGAGTTCGCGAGGGTTCCGCCCACGTACCAGTCGGCATGGTCCGCGGACAGCGCCGGAAACTCGAACCGCTGGAAATGCGTTCCCTCCGGTCCGTCGAACGGATCGGAAGGCGTCGGATCCGTCGATGTCTGGAACGGCACGTCCACCGGCGCGACGAGCGGCGACGCGAGCAGCCGGATCGACGGCATCGCCATCGGTGCGATTTCGTCGACGTCGATGCGGCCGGCGCGTTGGCCGAGCTCGCCGTTCCAGCCGGCGATGCGCACCACGTCGATGTCGACGTCGGCCTCGTCGCAGTAACTCCCGGCACAGATGCGGTAGCGCAGATGGTCCGGCCCGACGTAACCCTCGTCGGGCACGTACGCGATATGCGACTGCGACACCATGTCCGGCTCGCCGGGCACCGCGGTGCCGTGCTGCGGATGCTCGACGATCGACGTGGTCACGGCGATGTGGGACGGGCCGACGTCGTTCGCGAACGGGTCGATTCCCGAATGCGGCTGCGGTCCACCGCGCCAACGGACCGTGGCGTGGTCGTCGAACGCGGCGATGTCCGGCATCGCCGGCGGCTCGTCGTCATTGACGATATCGACGCCGGAGCTGGCGAAGTCGACATCGCCGTACTGCCCCGGCGCGACCGCCCCGACGAGATTGCGGTAGTGGATCGTCGCGCGCTGAGTCTGCTCGACGTCCAGGTCACCCTTGACGCGAAGCGTCATCGTGCCCGAGGTCTGGCCGGCCGGCACGACCACCCGGGTCGTCGCGATCGGATCGAAATCGATGCCCGCGTCGGCGACGTCGTAGTAGCTCGGCGTGGCCGGCTCGGCGGCGGTGGAGACGTCGAACGAGATTTCGTGCGACGTGTCGCCTTCCAGCTGCCACCGGACCTCGACGACCTTCGTACCGGCATCGCCTTCCTGCACCTGCACCGGGGCGTAGGTGATGAAATAGGTCTTGCCGTTCTGCGCCGACGCCGGCGCGGCGGCGACCGACAGCAGCGCCGCCGCCGACAGCAGCACGGCCGGTCCCTTCAGGAACTCGCCCATCTTTATCGCTCCCCGAATCCACATCGCCCGTCGTAGAACGCGGAAGGCGGCCCGATGGCCGCCTTCCTCCAGAAGAAACCGACCGCCAGGTCGATCAGGCGTTCTCGCCTTCCTCCACCGCCTTGATCGACAGGCGGATGCGGCCCTGCTTGTCGACTTCCAGCACCTTCACCTTGACGATGTCGCCTTCCTTGAGCTTGTCGCTGACCTTCTCGACGCGCTCGTTGGAGATCTGCGACACGTGCACCAGGCCGTCCTTGCCCGGGGCGATGGTGACGAACGCGCCGAAGTCCATCAGCTTGGCGACCTTGCCCTCGTAGATGCGGCCCGGCTCGACGTCGCTGGTGATCGACTCGATGCGCGCCTTCGCGGCCTGCGCCGCGGCGGCGTTGACCGACGCGATCACGATCGTGCCGTCGTCCTGGATGTCGATCTGCGTGCCGGTTTCCTTCGTGATCGCCTGGATCACGCTGCCGCCCTTGCCGATCACTTCGCGGATCTTGTCCGGGTGGATCTTCATCGTCAGCAGGCGCGGCGCGTACTCGGACATTTCCGAGCGCGGCGTGTCGAGGGCCTTCGCCATCTCGCCGAGGATGTGCAGCCGGCCGTCCTTCGCCTGCGCGAGCGCGACCTTCATGATCTCCTCGGTGATGCCGTCGATCTTGATGTCCATCTGCAGCGCGGAGATGCCGTTCGCGGTGCCGGCGACCTTGAAGTCCATGTCGCCGAGGTGGTCCTCGTCGCCGAGGATGTCGCTGAGCACGACGTAATCGGAACCTTCCTTGATCAGGCCCATCGCGATGCCGGCGACCGGCGCCTTGATCG
>CBIHMN010000138.1:0-5950 GCA_966211005.1 uncultured Arenimonas sp. | reverse complement strand
TCAGTCCGCCGGCACCGTCCGCTCCCGCGCCCATTCCCGCAGCGCGTTCACCTGCTCGGCCATCAGCACGCTGAGCGGTCGCGTATTGCGGATCTCGTCCAGCACGCGCGCTTCGTCCACCGGCACGCCGTCGGCATGCGCCGAATACAGCGCGCTCACGATCGCCTGTTCGATCTCCGCGCCGGAGAAGCCGTCGGCGGCCTCGGCGAGCGTCGAAAGCGAAAAGCCTTCCCAGTCGACCTCGCGTTTCGCGAGGTGCAGGCGGAAGACTTCGGCACGGGCGCCGTGGTCGGGCAGGTCGACGAAGAAGATCTCGTCGAAGCGGCCCTTGCGCAGCAGTTCCGGCGGCAGCTGCTGCACGGCGTTCGCGGTCGCGACGAGGAACACCTTCGACTTGCGCTCGGCCATCCACGTCAGGAAGTAGCCGAGCACGCGGCGCGAGACACCGCCGTCGTCGGAATTCGTAGAACTCGCGAGTCCTTTCTCCAGTTCGTCGATCCACAGCACGCACGGCGCGACCTGCTCGGCCGACTGCAGCGCCTCGCGCAGGTTCTTCTCGGTCTCGCCGTGGTACTTGTTGTACAGCGTGCCGAAATCCAGCCGCACCAGCGGCACGCGGAAGCCGCCGGCGACCGCCTTGGCCGCCAGCGACTTGCCGCAGCCCTGCACGCCGAGCAGCAGGATGCCCTTCGGCGGGTCGAGCCCGGGCGGCAGCGCGGCCTCGTCGGTGAACGCCGCGCGGCGCGTGCCGATCCACTGCTTCAGCCGCGCGAGGCCG
The DNA here is from genome assembly GCA_966211005.1 of uncultured Arenimonas sp. GTDB lineage: Bacteria > Pseudomonadota > Gammaproteobacteria > Xanthomonadales > Xanthomonadaceae > Arenimonas. The sequence goes on along the minus strand of CBIHMN010000138.1, from coordinate 5,172 downwards.
GCGACGTCGGTGAAGCGCGCGGTGTCGTATTCGAAGTGAAGGTGCCCGCTGCGGTTGAGCAGCTCGAACTTCAGTTTCGCCAGTTCGGGCAGGTCCTGCGCGCCGATCGCGCCGTCACGGAAGATCAGGTGCCGGGCGATGCGCCGCGCATCGTGCATCGACAGCCCGCGCAGATTGCGCACGATCGATTTCAGCGCATCCTGCTCGACTTCGACGCGGCGGCCCCCGTGTTCGCGCATGTACAGCGCGGCCTCGTCCTGCACGAGCTTCAGCAGCGCCTTCTCGTCGGGCAGGCTCAGCGAGAAGCGGACCGCGAGGTTCTCCAGCTCGACCGGCAGCTCGATCTTCCCGCCGACCAGCACGATCGTGTGCTCGCGGCAGCCGCGGCGCTCGATGATCTCGCGCACCATCCGCTGCGTCGTCGCGTAGCCGAGGTACGGGTGGAAATCGAGCAGCAGGTGCACGCCGCGCTCGTCCATCTCGCGGATGGTCCGCAGCGTCGTCGTCGCGTCCGGCGGCGCCAGCGGCGGGTCCTCGCCGTCCAGGTCGACCCGGCGCAGCCCCTCGGTGATCGACCAGCGGTACAGCGGCCGCCACACGTTCATCAGCAGGTGCCGGAACAGGTCCACGACCCGGCCTTCGTCCGGCGTCTCGATGACGATCAGCGCCGTGTTGGCACGGACCAGGCTGGTCAGGTCCTGCAGTTCGCTCATGGGTCCCCCGGGTGCGGACCGGGATGATAGCGGACGGGGGCCCGGGGCCCAGGCAAAGAAAAAGTATGGAAGTTGGAGGTTGGGGTTTGGAGAAGAGAGTCGTCGCGGCCGGGCCGGGACTCCCTTCTCCGGACTCCAACCTCCAACATCCATACTCGGGTTCCCGCCTTCGCCTTCCGGCCCAGCCGCCCGCGGGGTAGAGTCGAGACCTCTTCCGTCGCGGAGGTCCGGCATGCGCACGATCCTGGTCGCCAGCTCGAAGGGAGGCGCCGGCAAGACCACGCTGACGACCAACCTCGCCGCCCATTTCGCCGTCGGCGGCCACGCCACCGCGATCCTGGACGCCGACCGGCAGCAGTCGTCGACGCGCTGGTGCGAGAAACGGGCCGGGATGGATTCCGCCGTGCTGCCGCTCGACGGCACGCGCCGCGGCTGGGAGAAGACGCTGCCCGACGGCATCGAATACCTGATCGTCGACGCGCCGGCCGGCGCGATGGGCGACGACCTCGAACCGTTCCTCGACCGCGCCGGCGCGGTGCTGGTCCCCGTGCTGCCGTCGACGATCGACCTCGAGGCGACGGTGCCGTTCCTGAACACGCTGGTCGCGAACAAGCGCGTCAACAAGGGCAAGCTGCCGGTCGGCCTGGTCGGCAACCGGCTCAAGCCGTGGACCGGGAATTCGCAGCAGTCGATCGAACAGCTGAAGGCGTGGCCGTACCCGCTGGTCGCGCAGCTGCGCGACACGCAGGCCTATGTGCTGATGGCGTCGCTCGGCAAGAGCGTCTTCGATTACCACTCCGAACAGATCCGCAGCCACCAGGACGACTGGCAGCCACTGCTGCGGTGGCTCAGGAAGGCGCTGTGACACGGCCGTCGCGCCCGCCGCGCTCCACTTCGATCCGCCACGCACGCAAGGGAAGGCCATGCGCGAACTGATCCTGCTCCGACACGCCCACGCCGAATCGGCCGTTCCCGGCCAGGACGACGCCGACCGCCCGCTGTCGCTGCAGGGGCAGGCCGAAGCCGAAGCCGCCGGGCGCTGGTTGCGCGACCACGGCCATGTGCCCGATCGCGTCGTCTGCTCCACCGCGCGACGCGCGCGAGAGACCTGCGCCGGCGCGATGGCGGCGCTGGGCTACGTCGAGCAGCGCGAGGATCCGCGCATCTACGACGCGACCCCGGGCCAGCTGATGGCGGTGGCCGACGACCATCGCGACCTCGCGCGCGTGCTGCTGATCGGCCACAACCCGGGCTTCGAGCAGGTGGTCGCCCTGCTCAGTTCCGGGCAGTCCGGCGATTTCCGCGGCATGCCGGCCGGCGGCATCGCGGTGCTGTCGATGCCCGCCGACGCGGTGCTGGAACCGGGCGTCGCGCGCCTCGCGGCGTTCTGGTGGCCATGACGCGATGAGGTGGGCGCAGGCCGGCGGGCCGTGCCTCGCCGGGCTGATGGCCCTGGCGATGACCGCTCGCGCCGCCGACGCCGAACCGTTCGACCCCGCCGGCTCCCGCGCGGGCATCACCGTGGACCTGCGCGTGGCCGGCAAGGTGGACGGTCGCTTCGGCCGCGTCGAGGGCGAACTGCATCCGGTCGGCGACGGCCGCTGGCAGGTGCAGGCGCGCATCGACGCCGCCGCGCTGAAGCTCGACGGCCCGGCATGGATGCAGCGCTCCACGCGCTCGTCGCGCTTCCTCGACGTCGAGCGACACCCGCGGATCGAGTTCGTCTCCGCCCCGTTCACGCGCGAGTTGCTGCGCGACGGCGGCGAGCTCGCCGGCGACCTGTCCCTGCGCGGGCGCACGCGGCCCGTCGGGTTCCGCATCGAGCCGTCGACGTGCGACACGCCCGGCCACGCCTGTCCGATCCGCGTGCGCGGCACCGTCAGCCGGCGCGCGTTCGGGATGGTGTCGCAGCGGCTGTGGCTGCGCGACGAGGTGGGGTTCGAGTTCCAGGTGCGGCTGCGCGGGAGCGGCTCGTGATGCGCGGCTCGGCCCCGTGGCTGGTCGCGCTGCTGGCGCTGGGGCTGCTCGGCGGCTGCACGACGCTGTCGCCGCGCGAACGCGCGCACGTCGAGCAGATCATCGAGGACGGACGGAGCGCCGAAGTCACCTGCGGCGAAGGCTGCCGCATCGACTCGCCGCTGCTGGCGCTGGGCTCCGCCGCGGACGCGGCGTCGGCGCCGGGCGCGCCGCGCCACCACGTCACGCTGCTCGATCGCGGCCAGGACGCGCTGCTCGCGCGCGTGCACCTGATCCGCGCGGCGAAGCACAGCGTCGACCTGCAGAGTTTCATCTTCGAATCCGACGACAGCGGACGGCTGGTGATCGACGAGCTGGTCGCCGCGGCGCGGCGCGGCGTCAAGGTGCGCATCCTGCTCGACCAGCTCTACGGCCTGCCCGACCCGAACCTGCAGGCCACGCTCGCCGGCATGCACCGCAACCTCGAGCTGCGGCTGTACAACCCCACGTTCAACGAAGCGCGCACGCAGACGCTGCAGTACGCCGCCGGCATCCTGCTGAACTTCCGCAAGTTCAACCAGCGCATGCACACGAAACTGCTGCTGGTGGACGGCGTGGTCGGCATCACCGGCGGCCGCAACATCGAGGACCGCTATTTCGACTGGGGCCACGAATACAACTACCGCGACCGCGACATCCTCGTCGCCGGCCCGGCGGCGAAGCGGATGGGCGCGAACTTCGACCATTTCTGGAGCTACGAGCGGACGCGCCCGGCCGAAACGCTGAAGGACGTCGCCGAGCGGCTGCTGCGCGCCGGCCGCGTGCCGCCGAACGACCTGTTCACCGACAACGAACGCTCGCCGCGCGTGCGCGCGATGGCCGCGCAGGCGACCGACGGCGCCGCGGTCTGGGCGCGGCTGGCGCCGCTGACGTTCGAGGTCGGACGCGTCGATTTCCTCGCCGACCTGCCGGAGAAGCACGAGCGCGGCGCGCTGCCGGCCGACGAGGACGCGTCGCTGGCGATGCGCGACCTGGTCGCCGGCACCCGCGAGGAACTGGTGCTGCAGACGCCGTACCTGGTGCTGTCGCGTCACGCGCGCAAGCTGTTCCGCGAACTGGAAGCGCGCGACGACTCGCCCGACATCGTCGTGTCGACCAATTCGCTGGCCGCGACCGACGCGTTCCCCGTGTATGCGATGAGCCACAAGTACAAGCGCCTGTACCTCGCCGACCTCGGTTTCGAGATCCACGAGTACAAGCCGTACCCGGCCGATTCGCCGATCGACCTCGCGGCCACCGGGGCCGCGGCATCGCCGTCGTCACGCGAAACGGCGCAGCCGCTGTTCGGCTCCGGCTCGGCCGGCGGCGCCGGCGACGACCTGGTGCCGCTCAAGCGCGCCGGCGTGCGCATCGGCCTGCACGCCAAGTCGATGGTCGTGGACGACCGGATCGGCATCGTCGGCAGCCACAACTTCGACCCGCGCTCGGACAACTTCAATACCGAGAGCCTGGTGGTGGTGCACGACGTGCCGTTCGCGGCGGCGCTGGAGGCGAGCATCCGCCGCGACATCGAGCCCGCCAATTCGTGGCTGGTGGCGCGGCAGGAGAAGCCGCCGGTGTTCTCGGGCCTCAACTACAGCCTCGGCAAGCTCTCGGAAAAGCTGCCGATCTTCGACATCTGGCCGTTCCCGTACGCCACCAGCTACGAACTGCGCCCGGGCTGCGAACCGCTGCGGCGCGGCGATCCGCGCTTCTTCGAGTGCTACGAGGACGTCGGCGCGTTCCCGGAGGTGGATCTGCCGTTGAAGTCCGTCTACACGCGCATCCTGACCGCGTTCGGCGCCGGCCTCGTCCCGATCCTGTAGGAGCGGCTTCTGCTCCGCCCCTCAATTGACGTCCCCCGCCGGCGAGCCTAGTCTGCCGGTCTCCCTGAACGCGCCTCCGGACTCGCCCGCATGCCCCTGACCCTGACCTTCGAACTCTCCGACCGCGACCTCGATCATTTCAACCAGGCGCTGGCCGCGGCACGTGCGCAGGCGGGGCAGAAGAACGCCGACGAGATCATCGCGGCGGCGTCCCGACTGCTCGGTGGCGCCGACAAGATCGAAGTGCCGGATTTCGTCGGCCAGCGGCTGGAGCGCCTCGACGCGCTGATCGCGATGCTGCGCGACGACGGCTGGAACCTGCCGGAAGAAGACCGCGAGCGCGTGCTGTCGGCGCTGGTGTACTTCGCCGACCCGAGCGACGTGATCCCCGACAACATCCCGGTGCTGGGTTTCCTCGACGACGCGATCGCGATCGAGATGTGCGTGCGCGACCTGCACCACGAACTCGACGCGTACGACGAATTCTGCGAGTACCGGCAGGCCGAGGCCGACCGCCGCGGGCAGGACCCGGCCACCGTCGGCCGCGCCGACTGGCTGCAGTCGCGCCGCGACGAGCTGGTCGACCGGATGCACCGCCGCCGCAACCGCGAACTCGGTGGCGGCTACGGCGACAGCTC
>CBIHMN010000137.1:0-5973 GCA_966211005.1 uncultured Arenimonas sp. | reverse complement strand
CCGCGACGTGCTCGGCCAGGCGCAGACCGGCACCGGCAAGACCGCGGCGTTCGCGCTGCCGGTACTGGCGCGGATCGATCCGGAACAGAACTCGCCGCAGGCGCTGGTGCTGTGCCCGACGCGCGAGCTCGGCATCCAGGTCGCCGAGGCGTTCCAGAAATACGCCGCGCACATGCCGGGCTTCCGGGTGCTGCCGATCTACGGCGGCCAGAGCTACGGCCCGCAGCTGCAGGCGCTGCGCCGCGGCGTGCATGTCGTCGTCGGCACGCCGGGCCGCATCATCGACCACCTCGACAAGGGGTCGCTCGACCTGTCGCGGTTGAAGACGCTGGTGCTCGACGAAGCCGACGAGATGCTGCGGATGGGCTTCATCGACGACGTCGAGGCGATCCTGAAGAAGATGCCGGCGCAGCGGCAGACGGCGCTGTTCTCCGCGACGATGCCGCACCAGATCCGCCGCATCGCCCAGACCTACCTGAAGGATCCGATCCAGGTCGAGATCGAGGCGAAGACGCGCACCGCCGAGAACATCAACCAGCGCTACTGGGAAGTCAGCGGGCTGCACAAGCTCGACGCGCTGACGCGGATCCTGGAGGCCGAGAACTTCGACGCGATGATCGTCTTCGCGCGGACGAAGCAGGCCACCGACGAGCTCGCCGAGAAGCTGCAGGCGCGCGGCTTCGCCGCCGCGTCGATCAACGGCGACGTGCAGCAGGCGCAGCGCGAGCGCACGATCCAGCAGCTGAAGGACGGGAAGATCGACATCCTCGTCGCGACCGACGTCGCCGCCCGCGGGCTCGACGTCGACCGCATCAGCCACGTGCTGAACTACGACGTGCCGTACGACACCGAGAGCTACGTGCACCGCATCGGCCGCACCGGCCGCGCCGGCCGCAGCGGCGAGGCGATCCTGTTCATCGCGCCGCGCGAGCGCGGCATGCTGCGCGCGATCGAGCGCGCGACGCGCCAGCCGATCACGCCGATGGAACTGCCGACCGTCGCCGCCGTCAACGACGTGCGCATCGCCAGGTTCAAGCAGCAGATCACCGAGACGCTGGCCAAGGACGACCTGGCACCGTTCCGCGCGCTGGTGGAAGGCTACGAGCGCGAGATGAACGTGCCGGCGATAGAGATCGCCACCGCGCTGGCGAAGATGGCGCGCGGCGACGTGCCGCTGCTGATGGAGCCGCCGAAGTTCGAGGCGAAGAAGCGCGCGTTCGACCGCGACGTGCAGGCCGCGACCGACCGGTTCGCGAAGCCCGACCGGTTCGACCGCGCGGCGCGCCCCGAGCGCGGCGAGCGGCCGCCGCGGGCCGAGCGCCCGCCGTTCCCCAAGAAGGAACGCGAGGTGCGTACGCCCGACGCGGGCAAGGCGACGTTCCGCATCGAAGTCGGCTACGACGACGGCGTGAAGCCGGGCAACATCGTCGGCGCGATCGCGAACGAGGCCGGCCTCGACGCGAAACACATCGGCCGCATCGAGATCTTCGAGGACCACACGCTGCTCGACCTGCCCGACGGGATGCCGCCGGACGTCATGCAGCACCTCAAGGGCGTCTGGTGCGCCGGCCGGCAGCTGCGCATCACCCGCGACGGCGAGCCGCCGGACACCGCCGGCAAGATGCCGGCGAACCGCGGCGCGCGCGGTTCCGGCAAACCGTTCGCCCCCCGCGGCGACCGCCCCGGTGCGCGGCCGCATCGCAAGGGCCCGCCGCGGCCCCGCTGAGGGCCGCGCCGGACATCACGCCGCCGGTGCCGCCCGGCGCGCGCGGCGTCGGCGCCACCACGCGCGCAGCACGAACAGGCCCACCGCGCCGATCACCGCGAACGGCAGCAGCGCCACGGCGATCGTGATCAGCGTGGCCACGCTGCCGTCGAGCACGTTGCTCGCGTTCTGCAGCGAACGCCGCACCGCCGATGTCTCCACCGTCACGCCCTCGGTCACGAAGTTGAGCGTCAGCAGGTTCGTGCGGATCCGCCGCTGCTGCTGCGCGGCCTCCTGCTCCGCGTACTGCAGCTCGGCTTCGATCTGCGCGAGCTGGCCCGTCAGCGCGACCAGCGATTCGGCCGTGAGGTCGCGGCGGTCGAGGAATTCGAGCAGACGGGCGTGCTGCTTCTCGAGGCGGGCGCGGCGCAGCCCGTTGTCACGGACCGCGTCGGCGAGATCCTCCGCCGACGTGCTGCGCGACGCGAGTTCGGCACCGTCGGCCGCGAGCGCGACCAGCGGCTGGACCGCTTTCGGTTCCGCCCGCAGATGCAGCATGCCGCTCGGGTACTCGCCGGCCTGCTGCGAGGCGCCGAGCACCGTGCATTCGCCGAACCGGCGCGTCATGCAGGCCTCGCGGACGCCGTCGACGCGCGGCCCGATCTGGTCGGCCGCGGTGCGGATCGTCGCGTCGTGCGCATAGGCGAGGAAGCTGCCCTCGGCGTTCTGCTGGCCGACGAGGCCGTCGCCGCCATCCGCCTTCAGCCGCGACCCCGTGACCGTGATCGAGTCCAGCTGTGCCTGGTCGCGCGGGGGTGCCGGCGCCGGTGCGCCGGCGTACCCCGCGCTGGCCGATTCCTCGCGCGCCCCGTCGCTCCCGTCGCTGCAGCCGCCCGCGACCAGTACCAGCAGCGCCACCCGCACCACGTTCCACATCGTGTTCATCGTCCGCCTCCGTTTTACCGAGCCTATCGAAACGCGCGGGCGCCGGCATCGGGGTCGATATCATCGGCGCCATGACGACGACCCACGACTGCGACGTGCTGGTGATCGGCGGGGGGGCCGCCGGGCTGATGTGCGCGATCGCCGCCGGGCGGCGCGGACGCCGCGTCCGCGTGGTCGAACACGCCAACCGCTGCGGCAAGAAGATCCTGATGTCCGGCGGCGGGCGCTGCAATTTCACGAACACCGGAACGACTCCGGCGCAGTTCCTGTCGGGCAACCCGCATTTCTGCAAGTCGGCGCTCGCGCGCTACACGCCGGCGGACTTCATCGCGATGGTCGAGGCGCACGGCATCGCGTACCACGAGAAGGAGCTGGGCCAGCTGTTCTGCGACGGATCGTCGAAGCAGATCGTCGCGATGCTGCTCGAGGAGTGCCGTCGCGCCGGCGTACGCATCGATGCCGCGACGGCGGTCGCCGATGTCGCCACGCGCGAGGACGGCGGTTTCCGCGTGGTCGTCGTGCCGAGCCGCGAGGGCGGCAGCCGGGGCGAAGGGATCGCGGCGTCGATCGAAGCCGCGTCGCTCGTCGTCGCGACCGGCGGCCTGTCGATCCCGAGCCTCGGCGCGAGCGCGTTCGGATACGACCTCGCGCGGCGGTTCGGCCACACCGTGCGGCCGCTGCGCGCGGGACTCGTCCCGCTGACGCTGTCGGGAAAGCACCTGGACCAGTACGCCGACCTTGCCGGCGTTTCGCTGCATGCGTCCGCGCGCTGCGGCAAGGCGCGATTCGACAACGCCGTGCTGTTCACCCATCGCGGCCTGAGCGGACCGGCGGTGCTGCAGGTCTCCAGTTACTGGGAGCCCGGCCGCGAGCTGTGGTTCGACCTGCTGCCGGAACTCGACGCGGAGACGTGGCTGCTCGAACGCCAGCAGGCCCAGCCCGACGCGCACCTGACGACGGTGCTCGCCGACGTGTTCCCGAAACGCTTCGCGCAGCGGCTCGGCGACACGCTGTCCGGGCACCGGCCGCTGCGGCAGTTCACCCATCGCCAGCTGCCGGAGATCGCCGCGCGCCTCGCGCACTGGCCGGTCGTGCCGAGCGGCACCGAGGGCTACCGCACCGCCGAGGTCACGCTCGGCGGCATCGACACGCGCGAAGTGTCGTCGACGACGATGGAGTCGAAGCGCGTGCCGGGCCTGCATTTCGTCGGCGAAGTGCTCGACGTCACCGGCTGGCTCGGCGGCTACAACTTCCAGTGGGCGTGGGCGAGCGGCCACGCGGCAGGCCGGGCCGCGTAGGCGCGGCTCCAGCCGCGACCGGAAAGGTCGCGACAGTCCCTACCCATGTGGTCGCGGCTGAAGCCGCTCCTACAGGATGGGCTCTTCGAGCAGCAGCTGCCGCGCGAAGCGCACCGGCGGCGCGCCGTACGACAGCATCCGGTCGTGGTACGTCTTCGCGGAGAAGTCGGCGCCCCACTTCTCCTCGGCCGCCGCGCGGGCGTCGAAATGCTCGGCGGAGCCGACGAAGTACGTCGCCAGCTGGGTCGACGACAGCTGCGCGCGCACCCACTTGCCCTCGGCCTCGCGCTCCTGCTGGAACGTCTGGCGCACCATCAGGTCCATCGCCTGTTCCTTGCTCCAGCCGTCGACATGCACGCCCTGGTCGAGGATCGCGTTCGCCACCGCGCGCGCGTAGAACTTCAGGCGGGCGAGCTTGAACAGCGGGTCGCCATCCATGTAGCCGGCGTCGGCCATCATCTTCTCGGAGTACACCGCCCAGCCTTCCGCGAACGGGCCCGAACGCAGCACCGCGCGCAGCGTCGACGGGTGCCCGGCCGAATGCGCGCCCTCGAGGTAATGCCCCGGCATCGCCTCGTGGATCGTCAGCACGTGCATCGTGTAGGCGTTGTACTCGCGCAGGAACGAATCGACCTGCTCGTCGGTCCACTCCTCCGGGATCGGCGAAATCGCGTAGTAGGTGTCCAGGCCCTTGTCGAGCGGTCCCGGCGAATCGGCGTACGCCACCGCGACGCCGCGCTGGAACACCGGCATGTCGATGATCTTCACCGGCGCCTCCGGCACGGTCACGAGGTCCTTCTCGCGGACGAACGCGGTGGCCTGCGCCAGCGTTTCCTTCGCGAAATCGACGATCGCGTCGCGCGGCGGCTTCTCCGCGTAGACGACCTCGAGCGCGGCTTCGATCGCCGCCTGCTTCTGTTCTTCCGTCGGCGCGTCCGGCGTGTCCGGGGCGCCGTCGCGATCGGCCAGCACGGTGCGCGACAGCGCGTACATCTCGTCCCGCACGCGGGCGAGCTCGGCCTCGGCGCGCTCGCGGATCTCCTGCCGCGTCAGCGACGAATTGAGCGCGTACTTCAGCTGCTGGTCGTAGTTCGCGGCGCCGATGCGGAAGTCGCCCTTCGCGTTCGGCACGAGCGTGCCGTCCAGCCACGCCTGGTGTTCGGCGACCGCTTCGCGCACCGTCGCCATCGCCGCGTCGAGGCGCGTGCGCGCCTCGCCGTCGAGCTGATCGGCGTTCGGCACGATGAAATTGTCGATCAGCGACAGCACGCCGGCGTTCTGTCGCGCCACCGTCTCGGCGTGCGTCTTCGGCACACGCGCCGGATCGAGGTTGGCGCGCGCCTGCGCCAGCAGCGCCGGCAGCTTCTCCATGCGTGCGGTCGCGGCCGCGAGCCGCTCGGGCATCGGCGCGAACTCGCGGGCCATCAGGCTGTAGATCGCGCCGCCGGCGAGCGCGCTGTAGCTCTGCGGATCCCAGGCCCAGCGCTGGAACACCTCCTCGTCCCAGATCGAGTACTCGAGCTGGTTGCGCAGGATCGCGAGGTCGACCTGGTTCTCGCGCGACAGCGTGGACGCATCGATCTGCCGCACGTCGGCGAGCATCGCTTTCGCCCAGGCCAGCGCCTTGGCGCGGCCTTCGGCGCTGAGGTCGTCGAGTTCGGCATCGTGGCGGTGGTCGCCCTGCCCGGTCGCCCACACGGGGCTGAGCGCCAGGCCTTCGTCGACGAAACGCCGCGCGAGCGCGGCGAACGCGCGGTCGGCTTCGCTTTCGGTGGTCGCGGCCGTGTCGGCGGCGGCGCCGGTGGCGGCGTCGTTGGCCGGCGCGGGCGCCGCGTCACGATCGCCACATCCGGCGAGCACGGTGGACAGGATGGCGGCGGCGAGCAGGGTCGAACGCATGGACGTGGCTCTCTTTGCAATCGGGCCCGCAGCATAGCGTGCCGGGGTCGGGTTGCCAGGCAACCCGACCCCGGCCCGTACGCAGCGGTATGGTAGAGTCCGCACACCCCCGCCCCGCCCCTGGAC
>CBIHMN010000136.1:0-6007 GCA_966211005.1 uncultured Arenimonas sp. | reverse complement strand
ATCGGGCACTGCATCAGCTGCGCGATCTCGTCGTAGCTCAGGCCGTCGACTTCGCGCAGCGTGATCGCCTGCCGCAGCTCCTCGGGCAGCGCCGCGACCGTGTCGGCGACCGCGCGCTCCAGTTCCTGCCGCAGCAGCTCGTGTTCCGGCGTGTCGTGGTCGTGCAGGCGCGCCGCGCCGGCATGGTGTTCGGCGTCCTCGGCCGCGATGTCGGCGGTCGGCGGGCGGCGTTTCATCGCGACGAGATGATTCTTGGCGGTGTTCACGGCGATCCGGTAAAGCCAGGTGTAGAACCGGGAATCACCGCGGAAGTTCGCCAGCGCGCGATAGGCGCGGATGAACGCATCCTGGGTGATGTCCTGCGCCTCGGCGTGATCGGGCACGAAGCGGTACACGACGGCGCCGATCCGGTGCTGGTACTTGCGTACCAGCAGGTCGAACGCCGCGTTGTCGCCTGCCTGCACACGCCTTACGAGGGTCAGGTCCAGTTCGTCGTCGCCCATCCGGGCCGCGTCTCCTGCGGCCATCCGGGCCGCTGCATGGACATCGCCGGGCCGGGGAAGTTCCGCATCGCGGCGTTGACCCCCCGGGACCGTCCCCGGATGATACGTCCCCATCCCCTACCCCATCGTATGGAGACCGCGAATGTTCGACGGACTTCGCCTCGCCCATTGGCATCCGGAACGCCGCGCCGACGGGGTGCTCGTGCTGAAGCTCGATCGCGCCGACGAGAGCGTCAACGCGCTGAACCGCGCGGTGCTCGACGAACTGGAAGCGATGCTGGAGCGCATCGCGCTCGAGCCGCCGCGCGCCGTCGTGATCATTTCCGGCAAGGCCGCGGGCTTCATCCCGGGCGCCGACATCACCACGTTCGGCGAGATCGCCGCGAAGGGGCAGATCGAGGACTGGATCCGCCGCGGCCAGCTGGTATTCCAGAAAGTGGCCGAACTGCGCTGCCCGACGGTCGCGGCGATCCATGGCCACTGCATGGGCGGCGGCACCGAACTCGCGCTGGCGTGCCGCTACCGCATCGCGAGCAGCGACGAGAAGACGAGGATCGGGCTGCCCGAGATCAAGCTGGGGATCTACCCGGGCTGGGGCGGCAGCGTACGCGCGCCGCGGCTGCTCGGCGCGCCGGCGGCGGTGGACCTGATGCTCACCGGGCGCGCGCTGTCGGCGTCGGCGGCGAAGGCGATGGGGCTGGTCGACCGCGTGGTCGACAGCGCGGTGCTGCTCGACGAAGCGGTGAAGCTGGCCGAACGCGGCACCGTGCGGCCGGCCAGACAGCGCTTCCTCGGCTGGCTGACGAACACGCTGCCGGCGCGCGCGATCCTCGCGCCGCAGATCACCGCCCAGGCCGCGCGCAAGGCGCGCAAGGCCCACTACCCGGCGCCGTTCGCGCTGATCGACACGTGGCGCCGTGCCGGCGGCCTGCCCGTGCACGCGGCGCTGAAGGCCGAGGCGAAGTCGGTGGTGAAACTGGCCGGCACGCCGACGGCGCACAACCTCGTGCGCGTGTTCTTCCTGATGGACCGGCTCAAGGGCCTCGGCGGCAAGGAATCGGGCATCCGCAAGGTGCATGTCGTCGGTGCCGGCGTGATGGGCGGCGACATCGCCGCGTGGTGCGCGCTGCGCGGGCTCGACGTGACGCTGCAGGACCGCGGCATGGAATACGTGCAGCCGGCGCTGGATCGCGCCGCGGCGCTGTTCGCGAAGAAGGTGCGGAACGACGACAGGCGCGCGGTCGTCGCCGCGCGCCTCGTGGCCGACGTCGAGGGCGCCGGCATCGCCGACGCCGACCTGGTGATCGAGGCGATCACCGAGAACGCCGACGCCAAGCGCGCGCTGTTCGAAGCGGTCGAGAAGACCCTGAAGCCGGACGCGATCCTGGTGTCGAACACCTCCTCGATCCCGCTGACGCGACTGCGCGAGGGCCGCCGCGACCCCGCACGCTTCGCCGGCCTGCATTACTTCAATCCGGTGGCGTCGATGCCGCTGGTGGAGATCGTGCGCCACGACGCGCTCGACCCCGAAACGGGGCGTCGGCTCGCCGCGTTCAGCCGGCAGATCGACAAGCTGCCCGTGCCGGTCGCCGGCACGCCCGGCTTCCTCGTCAACCGCATCCTCGCGCCGTACATGCAGGAAGCGATCCTCGCGTTTTCGGAAGGCATCCCCGGCAAGGTGATCGACGATGCGGCGCTGCGCTTCGGCATGCCGATGGGCCCGATCGAACTGGTCGACACCGTCGGTCTCGATGTCGCCGCCAGCGTGGGCCGGATCATGGCCGAATTCCACGGACAGCCGTTGCCGGACGCGTTCGCGGTCGAGGAAGGCCGCCGCGGCAAGAAGGACGGCCAGGGCCTGTACGCCTGGAAGGACGGCCGGGCGGTGAAGCCGGAGGTGCCGAAGGACTACCGGCCGCCGGACGACCTCGAGGACCGGCTGATGCTGCCGCTGCTCAACGAAGCGGTGTCGTGCCTGCACGACGGCGTGGTCGCCGACGCCGACCTGCTCGACGCCGGCGTGATCTTCGGCACCGGCTTCGCGCCGTTCCGCGGCGGCCCGATCACGCACATCCGCACCGTCGGCCCGGCCGTGCTGAAGACGCGTCTGGAGACGCTGGCGACGCGCTACGGCAGCCGTTTCGCACCGAAGCCGGGCTGGGACGCGCTGATCGCCGAATCGACTTCGGGGGGAGTCGCGTCGCGGTCGGAGTGACTTGTTCCTTGCCACGGACGAGCACGGACGAGCACGGATAGAGCTTTCAATCCGCGTCGATCCGCGTAATCCGCGTCGGGAATGCGGTCTGGCGGGTCGACGAATCAGGATCACGACGCGGATTACGCGGATAGAGCGATTCCGGGGGTCGATCCGGATCGTTCCTTCCGTGGTCGTCCGCGGCAAAAAATCGTTGCCGCCTGAAGTCGCGCGGATCAGCCGCAGCCGGTGAGCTTCAACGTCTGCCCGGCGCGGATGACGTACGGCGCGCGCAGGCCGTTCGCCTTCGCGAGCTGGATCGCGCCGTCGCAATCGTGTCTGCGCGCGATGGCCGCGAGCGTGTCGCCATTGCGGACCCGGTACGTGCGCGCGGGTGCGGGCGCCGCGGGCCGCGCGGCGGCCACCACCGTCGGCTTGTGCGCCGACATCAGGTTCGCCGCGATCGACGCGCGCGGACCGCTGATGCAGTGGCGCTGGTACAGCGGCGGCACCGCCGTGGGCACCCGCAACTCGGTGCCGGCGCCGATCGACACATGCGGCTCCCAGCGCGGGTTGAGGTTGCGCAGCGCACGGAAGTAACCGTCGCGCGGCCCGCCGAGGCAGATCGACAGCTGGTAGATCGAGGCGGGGTGCGACAGCTTCATCACCGTCGCCGCACCGTCGACGCGCGGGAATTCCAGTCCGTACTGCTCCGGGTGCAGGAACAGCCACGCGGCCGCGAGCACATACGGCACGTAGTCGCGCGTTTCCGGCGGCAGCTGGCCATAGACCGCGGGGTCCCAGAAGTCGCGGCCACCGGACGCCTGCTTCAACCGCAGCGCGCGCCCTTCGCCGCCGTTGTATGCGGCGATCGCGAATTCGAGGTCGTCTCCCAGCTCGGCGAAGCGCTCGTTGAAGTACGCCACGCTCGCGCGCGCCGACAGCTGCGGGTCGTAGCGGGTGTCGAAGCCGTTCGTCCAGCCCAGCCCGAAGCGCTGGCCGGTGGCCGGCATGAACTGCAGCGGCCCGGCGGCGCCCGACCGGGAAAGCGCATGCACGCGACCGTTGGATTCCTTCGCGAGGATGCCGAACAGCAGCGCTTCCGGCAGACCGGCCCGCTGGTATTCGGGCCACATCAGGAATCGCATCTGCTGGTAGTTCTCCCAGCTGGTGATCAGGCTCGGGCGCATCCACGTCAGCCACTCGGCCATCGCGGCGCGCACCGGCTCGTTCATCTCGATCAGCTCCGCCAGTTCGCGGCCGCGCAGCAGGTTCACCGACTTGCCCGCCGCCGGCATCGCGCCGAGCACGCCGCCGCTGCCGGTGCCGTCCGGCGACGCGAAGCCTTCGCCACCGGCCGCGAGGTTGGTGCCTTCCTGCAGCAGCGCGTCGTAGGTGGCCAGCACGCGGCCGACGTCGCAGCGGCGCACGTCGTCGCAGCGCCGGCCGAGCTCCAGCAGCTTCGCCGACGCGACGCGCACGGCCTCGCGCCCGCCGGCGGCGTCGCCGGCCCGCACCTGCTCCAGCCCCGCGCGCCATGCGACCGTGGTCGCGTCGAGTTCCGCGTACAGCGCGTCGGCCGCGGTGGCGCGCCGCGCGTCGGCGATATGCGGAACGGCCGCGAGCACGACGCAGGCGGCGGCGAACAGAGTCGTCTTCATCACGCTGGATTCCCCGCAAACCGGATGCGGCGCCTTTATGCGGCATGCGCGGGGCGGGGGCAAGGACGGCGAGCACCTGCGTTTAGAATCGCCGCATCCCTGTTCATGGACATGAGCGATGACGGATCTGCTGATCGGCCTCGGCGACACCCCGGTCCACCTGCTCGCGCGCTACGGCAATCGCCATGGCCTTGTCGCCGGCGCCACCGGCACGGGCAAGACGGTGACGCTGATGACGATGGCCGAGGGCTTCTCGCGCCTGGGCGTGCCGGTGTTCGTGGCCGACGTGAAGGGCGACATCGCCGGGCTCGCGATGGCCGGGACGCTCTCGGAAAAGCTGGCGGCGCGCGTCGCGAAGATCGGCGTCCCCGGTTACGTGAACGAGGCCAACCCGGTCGTGTTCTGGGACCTCTTCGGCGAGCTCGGCCACCCGGTGCGCACCACGGTGTCGGAGGTCGGCCCGACGCTGATGGCGCGGATGCTGGAACTCAACGACACGCAGTCGGGCGTGCTCGACATCGTCTTCAAGCTCGCCGACGACCGCGGCCTGCTGCTGCTCGACCTCGACGACCTGCGTGCGCTGCTCTCGCTCGTGATCGAACACCGCGCCGAGGTGTCGAAGGAATACGGCCTGGTCAGCCCGCAGTCGGCCGCGGCGATCCAGCGGGCGCTGCTGCGGCTGGAGCAGGCCGGCGGCGAGCGCTTCTTCGGCGAACCGGCGCTGGAGCTCGCCGACCTGATGCGCACCGACCTGTCGGGCCGCGGCGTCATCAACGTGCTCGCCGCCGACCAGCTGGTGCTGCGGCCGCGGCTGTATTCGAGCTTCCTGCTCTGGCTGCTGTCGGAGCTGTTCGAGACGCTGCCCGAAGTCGGCGACCTCGAGAAGCCGAAGCTGGTGTTCGTGTTCGACGAGGCGCACCTGCTGTTCGACGACATCACGCCGGCGCTGCGCCAGCGCGTCGAGCAGGTCGTGCGGCTGATCCGGTCCAAGGGCGTGGGCGTGTACTTCTGCTCGCAGAACCCCGACGACGTGCCCGACGAAGTGCTAGGCCAGCTCGGCAACCGCGTGCAGCACGCGCTGCGCGCGTTCACGCCACGCGACCAGAAGGCGGTGCGCACCGCGGCCGAGACGTTCGTGCAGAACCCGGCGCTGGACGTGGCGAAGGTGATCGGCGAACTGGCGGTCGGCGAGGCGCTGGTGTCGACGCTGCAGGACAGGGGCGTGCCGATGCCGGTGCAGCGCACCCTGATCGCGCCGCCGCGCTCGCGGATGGGCGCGATCACGAAGGAGGAACGCGACGCCGTGCGGGCGCGCAGCCCGGTCGGCTCGCGCTACGACGTCGCGGTGAACCGCGAATCGGCGCACGAGATGCTGCGCGAGCGCGCGGCCGACGCCGCGCCCGCCGCGGCGGGTGGCGCGAAGGCGCCACCGGCGCCCGCGCCGGCGCCCGACAAGCCGTCGAAGCTGGACGAATTCCTGTGGGGCACGAAGCGACGCCAGGGCGCGGTGGAAGCCGCGGCGAAATCCGCGACGCGCTCGGTCGCCTCCGGCCTCGGCCGGCAGCTCGTGCGCGGCATCCTGGGCTCCCTGCTCGGCCGCAGGCGCTGAGCCCCGGGCCGGTCAGGCCGCGCCGAGACCTCTCAACGCC
>CBIHMN010000135.1:0-6060 GCA_966211005.1 uncultured Arenimonas sp. | reverse complement strand
TGCGGCCGATGCGGCTGCCATGGCCGTCCTCGTCGACGAACCGGTACCAGTATTCGCCGGCCGGGCGCAGGTCGCCGACCAGCACCCGGCAGGTCCAGTCGGCCGCGGCCAGCACCGGCGCGGCGGTGGTGGCGATCACGCGCGTGAAACCGGGATCCTCCGCGACTTCGACGAGCAGCGTCGCGCGTTCGCGACCGTCGTCGTACGGGCGCCGCGTCCACAGCAGCACGCTGTTCGCATCGGGGTCGCCGGAAGCGACGCCCTGCGGGAACCGGTCGCGGCGCTCGCGCCATCCCGTCGTCGACGGGCGCACGGCCGCGCAGCCCCACGCGAGCGTCGCGCCCATCGCGGCGGCGAGTTGCAGGAACTGGCGACGGTCGAGGGTCGGCATGGCGGGCTCCGCGGGTCGGGACGTGCCGCGACGCTAGACCCCGGGGACCGGCCACGAGCGTGCCGGAAGCCACGTTCGCGGCGCCGTCGCCATCGGCGCTAGAATCGCCCCCCTTTCGTCCCGCCCCGCATGCGAATGACGCCACCCTGACCCGGTCCATCGGTCACCCGCCCCGCCGCGGGCGCGTCTCGTCGTGCCTCAGTCCTGTTCCGCCATCCGCGTCCGTCCCGGGCGCGTGGAGAATTTCCGATGTCCGTCTCCTACCCCCTGCGCGAGCAGTGGTTCGGCAATGTCCGCGGCGATCTGCTGTCCGGCGTGCTGGTCGCGCTGGCGCTGATTCCCGAAGCCATCGCCTTCTCGCTGATCGCCGGCGTCGACCCGAAGGTCGGCCTGTACGCGTCGTTCTGCATCGCGGTGATCACCGCGATCGCCGGCGGCCGGCCGGGCATGATCTCGGCCGCGACCGGCGCGATGGCGCTGCTGATGGTCGACCTGGTGAAGGACCACGGGCTGCAGTACCTGTTCGCCGCGACGATCCTGACCGGGGTGCTGCAGATCTTCGCCGGCGCGCTGCGGCTCAACACGCTGATGCGTTTCGTCTCGCGCTCGGTGGTCACCGGCTTCGTCAACGCGCTGGCGATCCTGATCTTCCTCGCGCAGCTGCCGGAGCTGATCGGCATGCCGTGGACGGTGCATGCCGTGTGCGCGGCGGCGCTGGCGATCATCTACCTGCTGCCGCGGGTGACGCGCGCGGTGCCGTCGCCGCTGGTCGCGATCGTGGTGATGACCTTCGTGGTGATGTGGCTCGGCCTCGACATCCGCACGGTCAGCGACATGGGCCAGCTGCCGGACGAACTGCCG
Source organism: uncultured Arenimonas sp. (assembly GCA_966211005.1). Classification (GTDB taxonomy): domain Bacteria; phylum Pseudomonadota; class Gammaproteobacteria; order Xanthomonadales; family Xanthomonadaceae; genus Arenimonas. Next base: position 4,808 of record CBIHMN010000135.1, on the reverse strand, counting down.
AGTTTCTTCCTGCCCGACGTGCCGATGACGTGGGCGACCCTGCAGATCCTGCTGCCGGTGTCGGCGACGCTGGCGGTGGTCGGCCTGCTGGAATCGCTGATGACCGCGCAGATCGTCGAGGACATGACCGACACACCGACGAACCGACGCCGCGAATGCGCCGGCCAGGGCGCCGGCAACATCGTCGCCGGGCTGTTCGGCGGCATGGCGGGCTGCGCGATGATCGGGCAGTCGGTGATCAACGTCGGTGCCGGGGGCCGCGGGCGGCTGTCGTGCCTGGTCGCCGGCGTCGTGCTGCTCGTGCTCGTCGTCTACGCGTCGGACTGGGTCGGGATGATCCCGATGGCGGCGCTGGTGGCGGTGATGATCATGGTCAGCATCGGCACGTTCCAGTGGAAATCGCTCGCCGATCTGCGCAGCCACCCGGGCAGCGCGTCGATCATCATGATCGGCACGGTGGTCGTCACCGTCGCCACGCACGACCTGGCCAAGGGCGTGCTGACCGGCGTGCTGCTGACGGCGTTGTCGTTCGCGCGTCGCGTCAGCGGGATGCTGGAGGTCGACGACACCGATCGCGACGACGGCACGCGCGTCTATGCCGTGCGCGGCGAAGTCTTCTTCGCGTCGGCGACGCAGTTCGTCAACAGCTTCGACTACATCCACGCCGCGAAGAACGTGGTGATCGACCTCACCGGCGCGCATTTCTGGGACCTCAGCGCGGTCGGCGCGCTCGACCGGGTCGTACTGAAGCTGCGCGCGCACGGGGCCGACGTCGACGTGATCGGCCTGAACCACGCCAGCGAGACGCTGGTGGAGCGCCTGAACCAGCATCGCGACGGGCGGGTCGCGGCGGGCGTCGGGCACTGAGGGCGCCGTGGCCGCGCCGCGCGCGGCCCGTCACGCGTGCCGCAGCGCCATCCACAGGGCCATGCCGACCATCATCAGGTTCTCGGTGAGCGAGACGAAGCCGAGCGGCACGTTGCTGCCACCGCCGACGCAGGCGCACTTGAGTTCGCGCTTGTCCACGTACACCGCCTTGAACACCGACACCGCACCGACGCCGCCGATGAAAAGCGCCAGCGGGATCGACAGCCACGGCGCGAGGCCGGCGACCATCAGCAGGCCCGCCAGCCCTTCCGCGAACGGGTAGAGGTACGAGTAAGGGACCCAGCGCTTCGCGAGCAGGTCGTAGTTGAGGAACATCGTCGCGAACGTCTCGACGTTCTGCAGCTTCAGCAGCGACAACGCGACCATGCTGAAGGCGATGAACCATTCGGCGGCGCGCACGGTGAACGGCGTGCCGTCGACCGCGTGCCCCGCGGCCACCGCCATCAGCGCGGTCATCGCGAACAGCGCGATCACCGGCCGATAGCTGGTTTCACCCGCGACCGGAACGTGCAGTCCGAAGTGCCTGCGCAGCGCGTCGTAGCCGCCGATGCGCTGCCCGTCGATGAACACCTGCGGCGTCGTCTTCACGTCGTGCTCCGCCTTGAACGCGTCGGTGGCCTCGCGCGTCGTCAGCCAGCGGTCGTCGACCGTGTAGCCGCGGCGGCGCAGCAGGTCGCGCGCCTTCAACCCGTACGGGCAGGTGTGCGTGGCCATCACCATGCGATACAGCACGGCGCGCTTCGGTGCGGTGTCTGCGGTTTGATTCATTTCGACTTCTCCGGGGACTGCTCGATCAACGGCAGCTTCCGGGTTGCCACGATGGGAAGGTCAAACCGCCTCGGCTAGAGTGGCACCCATGGGAGTCGAGCGAATGCGAATGAAGGCCGGGTGGCTGGCGCTCGTGCTGACCGGCCTCGCCACCGGGGCCGCCTGTGCGGACGATGCGTTGCCGGCGCCCCCCCGGGTGCGCGAAGTCCCGCTCTGGCCGGACGACTCGCTCGTGCTCCAGCAGGGCATCGCCGCGCTCACCGGCGAGGAATGGGCCGTGACCGCGCCGAACCTGCTGGTGTACCCGCCGCGCGGGCCGTCGGCGCGCACGGCCGTGCTGGTGTTTCCCGGCGGCGGCTTCAAGGCGCTGGCGATCGGACCGGCCAGCACGATCGGCCCCGGCGGCGCCGATGTCTGCCGCTGGCTGACGGAGGCCGGGATCACCTGTCTGCTGGTGCGCTACCGCGTGCCGCGCACGGCGTGCTACTGGAACAGCGAGACACGCCGTCACGAAGCGCCGGCGGTGCCGATGGCGCTGCAGGACACGCAGCGCGCGATCTCGCTGGTGCGCACGCAGGCCGAGGCGTTCGGCGTCGATCCCGACCGCATCGGCGTGCTGGGATTTTCCGCCGGCGGCCACCTCGCGGTGCTGGCGAGCACCGCCTTCGACCGGCGCGCGTATGCGCGCATCGACGCGATCGACGACGCGAGCGCACGGCCGGACTTCGCGATCCCGGTGTATCCGGGCCACATGACGCGCGAGCACCTCAACGAGCACGGGCCCGCCGCGGCCGCGACGCTGCACCCGGCGATCCGCGTGTCGGCCGACGTGCCGCCGACGCTGCTGGTGCACGCGAAGGACGACGACGTCGACCCGGTGCACTACTCGACCGTGTACGCGCATGCGCTCCGGCAGGCCGGCGCCGACGTCGAGCTGCGGCTCTACGACTCCGGCGGCCACGCGTTCGGCGTGCGCCGGCAGGGCGAGGACAGCGACCGCTGGATGGACGATGCGATGCGATGGCTCGGGCGGATCGGGATGCTGCGGACCCGGCCGGCGGCGACGGCGCTCGCGATCACCGGCGTCACCGTGATCGAACCGCGCACCGGCACGCGGCTCGCCGCGCGGACGGTGCTCGTGCGCGACGGCCGCATCGTCGCCCACGGCGACGCCGCGGCCATCGCCGTGCCGGCGGGCATCCGGCGCATCGACGGCCGTGGCCGCTTCCTGGTGCCGGGGCTGTGGGACATGCATGTGCACGCGCTGTGGGATCCGGCCGTGCGCACGACGTTCCTGCCGGTGCTGGTCGCGCACGGCGTCACCGGCGTGCGCGACATGGGCGGCACGCTCGACGTGCTGGCGCAGGTGCGCGCCGAGATCGTCGCGCGCGATCCGGCCTGGCCGCGGATCGTCGCGGCCGGGCCGGTACTGGACGGGCCGCAGCCGGTGGATCCGTCGGTGTCGCTGGCGATCGCCGACGCCGACACGGCGACCGCGGCCGTCGCGCGGCTCGATGCCGCCGGGGTCGACTTCATCAAGGTCTACACGATGCTGCCGCCGGCCGCGTATCGCGCGGTCGTCGCCGAGGCCGCGCGGCGCGGGCTGCCCGTGGCCGGTCACATTCCGTACGGCATCACGGCGGAGGAAGCCGCCGGGGACATGCGCAGCGTCGAACACCTGCGCGCCGAAACCGGCGGCCTGTGCGCCGAACTGGGGCCCGCCGCGTGCGACGACGCGTGGGCGGCGATGCGCGCCCGCGGCGTCTGGCAGACGCCGACGCTGGTCGCGCGGCGGCCGCGGGCGGATTTCGCCGACGAGGCGCTCGTCGACGATCCGGACCTCGTCTACGTGCCGCGCGTGCTGCGCGACGTCTGGCTGGCGAACCGCGCGCGCGCGATCGCCCGCGAGACGCCCGAGCTGCACGCGACGCGAAGCGCCGACTACGCGCGCGAACGCGCCGACGCCGGCGCGCTGCCGCGCCGGGGGCTGCCGGTGCTCGCGGGCTCCGATGCCGGGTCGGCTTTCGCGGTGCCCGGCGCGGGGCTGCACGACGAACTCGAGCTGCTCGTCGCCGCCGGGCTGACACCGGTGCAGGCGCTGCAGGCCGCGACCAGCGCCGCCGCCGACTACCTCGGGCGCGACGACGTCGGCACGCTGCGCGCCGGTGCCGTCGCCGACGCGGTGCTGCTCGACGCGGACCCGCTGCTCGACATCCGCGCCACCCGCCGGATCCACGCGGTGATGCTGCGCGGCCGCTGGCTCGACCGCGCCGCGCTGGACGCGATGCTCGACGACGCGCGCCGCGCGGCGGAATGAGGCCGGCGGACGTCCGCCGCGGGCGGCACGTCAGGGGTCGAGCGTCAGCCGGAACGTGCTGCGGAATCGCCGCTCGCGGCCATCGAGCGGATCGACGAACGCCAGCGATCGCGCCAGCAGCTGCAGCGGCGCGGTCCAGTCGCCGGGCGCGCGTTCGACGAGGCCGGGATACACGCGATCACCGGCGATCGGCGCGCCGAGCGCCGCCAGATGCACGCGCAGCTGGTGCTTGCGGCCGGTGACGGGGCACAGCGCGTAGCGCCACGCCCCGGTGCCGCGTTCGATGACGTCGATGCGGGTTTCGCTGTTCGCAGGGCCGTCGGCTTCGCGCATCCGGAAGAACGGTGCGCCGGCGACGAGCCGGCTGCGGCGCACGCAGGGGAACTCCACGCCGGGCAGCGGCGGCGCGATCGCCTCGTAGCGCTTGTCGATCCGGCGCTCGCGGAACAGCGCCTGGTACGCCGCGCGGGTGCGCGGATTGGTCGAGAACAGCACGAGGCCGGCGGTGTCGCGGTCGATGCGGTGCAGCGGCGCCAGCGTGTCGAGCCCGGTGCGGCGCGCGAGCCGGCCCAGCAGCGTTTCGTGCACATGCGCGCCGGCCGGCGTCACCGGCAGGAAATGCGGCTTGTCGGCGACCAGCAGGTCGTCGTCGTGGAGCAGCACGGTGTCGGCGAACGGCACCGCCGGTTCGTCGTCGACTTCGCGGTAGTAGTGCACTTCGGCGCCGACGCGGTAGGGCGTCGTCGCCGTGAGCGGGCGCGCCGCGTCGTCGAGCACGCGGCCGCGCGCCATCCGCGCGATCCACGTCGCCCGCGGCACCGCCGGGAAACGCGCG
>CBIHMN010000134.1:0-6079 GCA_966211005.1 uncultured Arenimonas sp. | reverse complement strand
GGCATCCCGATCTACCTCGTCGGCAACACGCTCGGCTTCTGGATGCGCGAGAACGCGATCGAGCTGTCGACGATCGGATTCCTGTCGTGGGTCGGCGTCGCCTATTCGCTCAAATTCCTGTGGGCGCCGCTCGTCGACAAGGTGGACGCGCCGCTGCTGGGGCGCTGGCTGGGCCGCCGTCGCGGCTGGATGCTGCTGTCGCAGGCCGTGGTCGCGCTGGCGCTCGTCGGCATGGCGCTGGTCGAGCCGAGCGAGGGCGTGCTGTCGCTGGGCGGTTTCGCGCTCAACCACCTCGCGGTGTTCGGGGCGATGGCGCTCGTGGTCGCGTTCGCGTCCGCGACGCAGGACATCGTGATCGACGCATGGCGCATCGAGGCCGCGTCCAGCGACGAGGAACAGGCGCTGCTGATCGCCACGTCGACGCTGGGCTATCGCGCCGCGCTGCTCGTGACCGACGCGCTGATCCTGATCCTGGCGGCCCGCGTCGGCTGGGTGGTGTCCTACGAGGCGATGGCGCTGCTGATGGGCGTCGGCGTCGCGGCGACCTTCCTCGCGAAGGAACCGGTGGCCACGAAAGCGATCGCGTCGGCCCCGATGGCGTCGGCGCGCGGGCTCTACGACGCGATCCTCGGCCCGTTCGTCGCGTTCTTCCGCGAGCACGGGCGCTGGGCGCTGCTGATGCTCGTCGCGATCAGTCTCTACCGCCTGCCCGATTTCGTGATGGGGCCGATGGCGAACCCGTTCTACGCGGATCTGGCGATCGGCAAGGAAACGGTGGGTGCCGTGCGCGGCAGCATCGGGCTCGTCGCGACGATCGTCGGCGTCGCCGCGGCCGGCCTGATGGCGGTGCGGTACGGCTTCACGCGCACGCTGCTGCTCGGTGCCGTGCTCGGGCCGGGGTCGAACATCGCGTTCACCTACCTCGCATGGCACGGCGGCGACCCGGGCGTGTTCTCCGCGGTGATGGCGATCGACAATGTCTGCAACGGGTTCGCCGGCGTCGCGCTGGTCGGCTACATGTCGAGCCTGACGAGCCTCGGTTACACCGCGACGCAATACGCGCTGCTCAGTTCGTTCTATGCGCTGCCGGGCAAGATGCTGAAGGGCCTGTCGGGCGTCGCCGTCGAGTGGTTCACGGCGCTGTCCGGCGGCCTGCTGGAAGGCTACGCGTGGTTCTTCCTCGCCACGGCACTGGCCGGCGTGCCGGCGTTCCTGCTCTGCCTGTGGCTCGTGCGCGAAGCCCCTCGCCACGCCGCGCGCGGGCGCGCACTTCCCGCTGCTCCGGGCGCGCGCTAACCTCGCGGCTCGTCGCGAGAAGCAGCCATGGCCGATTTCCTGTTGCGCGACATCGACGAGCGGGTGGCCGAGCGGATCAAGGAGATCGCGCGGCAGAAGGGCTGGCCGCTCAACGACGTGATCCTGCTGCTGCTCAAGCAGGCGCTCGGCCTGGTCGAACCGGAACCGGCACCGGTGCCCGGCGACATCGCGCGGCTCACCGGCGCGTGGAACGACGACGAGACGAAGGCGTTCGCCGAGGCGATGGCCGCGATGACTTCGCTGCCGGACGACGCGCCCGCGTACGCCGGGCCCGAGCGCCGCCTCAGCGAAGACCGTCGCCGCACGCCGCGCGACGGCGACGATCAGGCCGGATAGATCGCGCCGAGGATCCGGGGGCCGCGCGCGCCGGTGACCGACGGACGATTGCCGGCGCGCCCGGCGAGGGTTTCCCGCGCGAGCCACGCGAAACCGGCGGCTTCGACGAAATCGGGGTCGAGTCCGGCTTCGGCGGTACTGTCGACCACGAGGTCCGGGAGTCGCGCGGCGAGGCGCCGCATCAGGGTGGCGTTGTGCACGCCGCCGCCGCAGACGAACAGCCGGCGCGTGCGCGGCTGCGTCGCGAGCAGCGCGTCGGCGACGGTGGCGGCGGTGAATTCGCACAGCGTCGCCTGCACGTCGGCGACGGCCGGGTCTTCGCCGCCGAGGCGCGCGCGCAGCCAGTCGAGGTGGAAATGGTCGCGACCGGTGCTCTTCGGCGGGGGCAGCGCGAGCCACGGGTCGTCGTGCAGCCGCGCCAGCAGCGCCGGCTGGACGGTGCCGGATCCGGCGAACGCGCCGCCGCTGTCGTAGGCGGTCCCGTGGTGCAGGCGGCACCAGGCGTCCATCAGCGCGTTCGCCGGCCCGGTGTCGAAACCGCGCACGGTGCCGTCGCGCGGCAGGAGCGTCAGATTGGCGATGCCGCCGAGGTTCAGCACGGCGCGGTCCTCGCCGGCGTCGGCCAGCATCGCCGCGTGGAATGCGGGCATCAGCGGCGCGCCGGGGCCGCCCGGGGCCCCCTCCCCGCGGCGGAAGTCGGCGACCCGCCTGATGCCGGTGGCTTCGGCGATAACCTTCGGGTCGCCGAACTGCTGCGAGAACGGTGCCGCGCCCTCGGGATCGTGCCGCAGCGTCTGCCCGTGCGACCCGATCGCGACGACGCGCGAATGCTCGACGCCGGCGGCCTCGAGCGTGTTCCGTGCGGCGTCCGCGAACGCGTGGCCGAGCCGCGTGTCGAGCCGGCCGACATCGTCGAGCGTGACCCGCGCCTCGGCCTGCGACAGTCGCAGCACGTCGGCGGCCAGATCGCCGGGCATCGGCCACGTGCGCGCGAACAGCACGCGCGGCTGCGGGTCGAACGCGACCAGCGCGGCGTCGATGCCGTCGACGCTCGTGCCCGAGATCAGGCCGAGAAAAAGCCCGCCGGTGTCGCCGGCGGGCTCGGGGTGCGACGGGCGCGTCGGCGCCATGGCTCAGCGCGACGCGAGGCGGATGCCTTCGACGACCTTCAGCTGTGCCATCGCCGGGGCGGTGGCCACCCGGAAAGCGGCGAGTTCGGCGCCGACCAGCGGTTCCGGCTTGGGCATCGTCACGGTCAGCGGATCGCGGTGCGCGCCGTTGACGCGGAATTCGTAATGCAGGTGCGGGCCGCTGGCGAGACCGGTGGCGCCGACGTAGCCGATCGTGCTGCCCTGCTGCACGCGCTGGCCGACCTTGTAGCTGCCCAGCCGCGACATGTGGCCGTACAGCGTGGTGATGCCGCGGCCGTGGTCGAGCACGATCGTGCGGCCGTAGCCGCGCTGCCATCCGGCGAACGACACGCGCGCGTCGCCCGCGGCCATGATCGGGGTGCCGGTGCCGGCGGCGTAATCCACGCCCTTGTGCGCGCGCACCGTGCCGAGCACCGGGTGGCGACGGTTCGGGTTGAAACGCGAACTGATGCGGGCGAACTCGATCGGCATGCGCATGAAGCTCTTCTTCAGCGGCCGGCCGGTGATGTCGAAGAACTCGGTCTTGCCGCCGCGCTCGAAACGCAGCGCGGTGTATTCCTTGCCGCGGTTGAGGAAGCTGGCGGCGATGATGTCGCCGCTGCGCAGGCGCTCGCCGTCGCGCCAGATCTCTTCGTAGACCACCTGGAAGCGGTCGCCGTCGCGCAGGTCGCGGGTGAAGTCGATGTCGTACGAGAACGCGTTCGCCATCTGGTTGAGCGCGGCGTTGCTCAGGCCGGCCTTGGCGCCGGCGGCGTAGAGCGAGCTGGAGATCTCGCCGCTGGCGACCATGACGCGCTTCTCGAGCGGACGCTCGATGACCTTTTCCTCGATGCGGTCGCCGGCGAGCGACAGCTCGACGCGGCTGGCTTCGTCACGATCGAAGCGCAGGCCGCGCAGCTCGCCGTCGGCGCCGAGGTCGAACGCGAGCTCCGCGCCCGCACGCAGCCGCGACAGCGGCGTCTTCGCGCTCGGCAGCTGCAGCACGCGGTGCATCACCGACGCCGGCACGCCCATCTGCTGGAACAGCGCGCCGAGTGTCTGGCCGCTCTGCACGCGCACGACCTGCCACGCGCTGCCGGCGACCGCGTTCGCGGCCTTGTCGGCGAGCGGTGGCAACGGCAGGCTCAGCGTGGTGCGGGTGACGGCTTCGCCAGGCGCGGTGAGCGCACCCGAAAACGCGGGGACGATCGTGGCGACGAGGACGGTGAGCGACCCGAACAGGCCGGCGACGATCCACTGCTCGCGCGACCAGTGACGAAGGGGTGAGGAAACGGAGATCGCCAAGGTCGGGGGCCCCATGTGAACCAAAAGTCGCGGTACGATAAACGGCACGAAATGAAAGCGTCAAACCCTTGTTACGACTGGTTTTTTTCACATATCCGCTTTAACGAACCATTAACCTCGGTTTAACGGCCGGGGTCGTTCTGTCCTCACTCCCCTGAATTTCGAGCCTTCCCCGTTCATGACCGACCTGGAATCCGCCCTGCAGACCCTCGGCCGCGGCGCCGACGAACTACTGAAGCCCGAGGAACTGGCGGCCCGGCTGGCCACGGGTCGGCCGCTGCGGGTGAAGGCGGGCTTCGATCCGACCGCGCCGGATCTGCATCTCGGCCATACCGTGCTGCTGAACAAGATGCGGCAGTTCCAGGATCTCGGGCACCAGGTGGTGTTCCTGATCGGCGACTTCACCGGGATGATCGGCGACCCGACCGGCAAGAACGTCACCCGCAAGCCGCTGACGCGCGAGGACGTGCTGGCGAACGCGCAGACGTACGCCGAGCAGGTGTTCAAGGTGCTCGACCGCGAGCGCACGGAGGTGCGTTTCAACTCCGAGTGGTTCGGGAAGATGGACGCGGCCGACATGATCCGGCTCGCCGCGCAGCACACCGTCGCGCGGATGCTGGAGCGGGACGATTTCGCGAAACGCCATGCCGCGCACCAGCCGATCGCGATCCACGAATTCCTGTACCCGCTCGTGCAGGGTTACGACTCGGTCGCACTGCGCGCCGACGTGGAGCTCGGCGGCACCGACCAGAAGTTCAACCTGCTGATGGGCCGCGGCCTGCAGGAACATCACGGCCAGCCACCGCAGGTGGTGCTGACGATGCCGCTGCTGGAGGGGCTCGACGGCGTCGCCAAGATGTCGAAGTCGCTCGGCAACTACATCGGCATCGCCGAGCCGGCGATCGACATCGTCACCAAGACGATGAAGATCGGCGACGACCTGATGTGGCGATGGTTCGAACTGCTCAGTTTCGACGTTTCGCTCGCCGGACTCGCGCGCATGCGGGCGGACGTCGCCTCCGGCCAGCTCAATCCGCGCGACGCGAAACTGCGACTGGCGCGCGAACTCGCGGCGCGATTCCACGACGCGGGTGCGGCCGAGACCGCGGTCGCCGGCTGGCACGCGGTGGTGCGCGGCGAAGGCGATACCGCGCTGCTGCCGCAGGCGGACGTCCCGGTTCCCGACGACGGTCTGCGCATCGCCGCGCTGCTCGTCGCGGCCGGCCTCGCGCCCAGCAATTCCGAGGCGATGCGCAAGCTGCGCGAGCGTGCGGTGCGCATCGACGCGCAGGTGTTCGAAGACCCGCAGCGCCTTTTCACGCCGGGTTTCGAAGGGGTGCTGCAGGTTGGCAAGCGCAGCTTCGCGCGCGTCCGGCTGGTGTCGGCCCACTGAGCGGAGCCCTTCCGGAGGGCGAATGGAACTGCTTGGAAACTGGGTCCTGCAGCTGCAGGTGCTGGCCACGACGGCCTACGCGATGCTGCTCGGCGGCGCGATCGGTTTCGAGCGGGAACTGAAGAACCGCCCTGCGGGGTTCCGCACGCACATGCTCGTGGCCGGTGCGTGCGCGATGCTCGTCGGTCTCGTCGACCTGATCGCGCTGCGCTTCGCCGGCGAGGCGTATCGCGAGCTCGTGCGCATCGATCCGATCCGCCTGATCGAAGCGGCCATCGCCGCGGTCGGATTCCTCGGCGCGGGCACGATATTCCGGGGTCGCGAAGGCGGGCTCGTGTCCGGCATCACCACGGCCGCGTCGCTGCTGATGGTCGCGGTGATCGGCATCGCCGCCGGCGTGCACGCGCACGTGCTCGCGGTCGGCGCGACGCTGCTGACCCTACTGGTGCTGCTGCTGCTCGGATGGATCGAACGGCGCAGCGGCGCGCGCAAGATGCGTCGTTCGCGCGCGTCCGGCAGCGACAGCTGAACCGCAGCCGCGGCGCCCGGAAAAAACCGGCGCGCGGGGGCTTCCCAAATCCGTCACTGCCGTCTATTC
>CBIHMN010000133.1:0-6121 GCA_966211005.1 uncultured Arenimonas sp. | reverse complement strand
TCGCCGCGCGCCTCGGCGACGCCGGTGCGCACGCGGCGGCGCTCGTCGCCGGGGGCGTGGTGGTCGGGCTGGCATTCGCGGTCGTGCTCGACGTGGCGTGGCGCATCGGCGCGTGGGAGGCGCGGCGATTCCGGGCGCGGTGGCACGTGATGCGGGAGGCGTCGCGGGCAGGGCGCGGGAAGAAGCTCGACGCGGATCAACGCGGATGAACGCGGATAAAGCAGAACAGATTGGCTTTATCCGCGTTCATCCGCGTTCATCCGCGTCATCCGCGTCGAGGAAAAGGCCTCTCGGGAGACGAGGGCGGTTTCGACCCCGGTCGCGCTATCTTTGGCGCATGAAGCATTCACTGATCGCGATGGGTCTGGTGGTCGGGATCGCCTCCGCACCCGGGGTACGGGCGGCGTCGATCACCGACTGGCCGTTGCCGCCGCAGGCGTCCGCGGCTCAGCCCGACGTATCGCTCGCGCCGGACGGCGACCTGCTGCTGAGCTGGATCGAGAAGCGCGGCGACGGGCATCGGCTGCGCTTCGCGAGGCATCGCGGCGACGATCCGGCGAGCGGGTGGTCGCCGCCGCGCACCGTCGCATCCGGCGACGACTGGTTCGTGAACTGGGCGGATTTCCCCGCGCTGCAGGCGCTGCCCGACGGCAGCCTGTGGGCGCATGCGCTGGTGCGCAACGGCGAGGCGACGTATGCGTACGACACGCGGCTGTTCGTCTCGCGCGACGGCGGCGAACATTTCGAGGCGCTCGGCGCGGTGCACGACGACGGTACGCCGACCGAACATGGTTTCGCCACGCTGTGGCCGCAGGCGGCCGGCACGCTCGGCATCGCCTGGCTCGACGGGCGGCGAACCGGGAGTGGCCACCACGACGAGGCCGACGCTGCGGGCGCGATGACGCTGCGCGTGGCGACGTTCGGCGCCGACGGACGCAAGCGCGGCGAACGCGAACTCGACGCGCGCACGTGCGACTGCTGCCAGACGGCGAGCGCGCGCGACGGCGACGCGACGCTGGTCGCGTGGCGCGACCGCAGCGACGCGGAAGTGCGCGACATCCTCGTGTCCCGGCTCCACGCCGGCACGTGGAGCACGCCGGTGCGCGTGCACGCGGACGACTGGGTGTTCCCGGCGTGCCCGGTGAACGGCCCGGCGATCGCCGCGCGCGAGGGTCGCGCCTGGGTCGCCTGGTACACGGCCCCCGGCGGCACGCCGCAGGTGCGCGTCGCCACGTCGGCCGACGGCGGTCGGCGCTGGACGACGGCCCACACGCTCGCCACCGGCGAGACGCAGCACGGACGGGTCGACGTCGCCGCCGACGCCGCCGGCGTCTGGGTCAGCTGGGTCGAGGAGGCGCCGGCCGGTCAGTCGCTCTGGCTCGTGCGGCTCGCGCCGGATCTGGCACGCGAAGACTTCCGGCTGAAGGTCGCCGCCATCCGTGGCCGCGGCCGCGCCACCGGCTTCCCGCGGATGCAGATTCGCGACGGCGCGGCGTGGCTGGCGTGGACCGACGTGGTCGACGGCGTGCCGCAGCTGCGCGGGGCCGTCGTCCGCCCCTGAGGGCCTGCGTACCCGGTGGTACGGAGCGTTGTTTTTACGTTAATGTGGCGCGGCCCCAGGAAGCCCACCACAGGAGTTTTCCCATGCCCCGTTTCCACCGTCTGGCCGGCGCGGTCGCGCTCGCCCTCGGATGCGCCGGCGCCGCCCAGGCGCAGGATTTCAGCGGTCTCATCGTGTTCGGCGACAGCCTCAGCGATGCCGGTAACGTCGGCACGGCGAACGGGCTGCCGCCGGGCAGCAGCTTCACCACGAACCCGGACCCGGTGTTCGCCGAGATCATCGCCGCCGCGTACGGGCTGCCGGGCGCGAACTCGCTCGCGAACGGCCCGAACTTCGCGTGGGGCGGTGCCTGCGTCAATGCGACCGGCCTGTGCCTGAATCCGGTCCCGAACATCCCGACGCAGATCACCCAGTACCTGTCGCTGACCGGCGGCGTCGCCGATCCGGACGCGCTCTACAGCATCTGGGGCGGCGCCAACGACATCTTCGCGGCGCTGACGCTCGACCCGGCCAACGCGCAGGCGCGCACCGTCGCCGCGGCGACCGCGTACGTGCAGCAGATCGGCCGCCTGCAGGCTGCCGGCGCGAACTACATCGTCGTCTACAACCTGCCCAACCTCGGCGCCACGCCGCAGTTCGCGCCGACGCCGAACGCCGCGTCGGTGACCGGCATCACGTACGTCTACAACACCGCGCTGAACACCGGCCTGGCGCAACTGGGCGACGGCATCATCGCGATCGACACGTTCGGCCTGATCAACGAGCTGATGGCGAACCCGTCGCTCTACGGGTTCAGCAACGTCACCGGCATGGCCTGCAGCGGCAGCTCGATCGCCTGCTATCCGGCCGGCACGCCGGTGACGTACCTGCCGGGCACGAACGAGACGTATCTGTTCGCCGACGGCGTGCACCCCACCGGGGCCGCGCACGCGATCCTCGCCAACGTGGTGATGGCCACCATCGCCGCGCCGGTGCAGGTGTCGTACGCCGGTGAAGGCGGCCTCCAGCTCGCCGACAGCCACGGCCGCGCGATGGCCGACGAACTGCAATCCGATTTCCAGCTCGACCGCGATGTCGGCACGGTGCGCGGCTACGCCACGGTGCAGTACGGCGAGCAGGACTTCGACGGCGGCGCCGGCTACAGCGCCGGCAACGCCGATGTGCTGTCGCTGACCGTCGGCGCGAACCATCGCATCGCCGAGAACGCGTACTGGGGCTTCGGCATCACGCTCGGCAACCACGACAACGACCTGGTCGGCGCGAACATCGACAGCAAGGCGGTGATCGCCTCGCTCGGCGGCGCGCTGCGCTTCGGCGGCGGCGGTTACGTCAGCGCCGCGATCGGCGGCGGCAGCACCGACATCGAGTTCGACCGCGAGATCGTCATGGGCCCGACGACCCGCCACGAAGGCGGTTCGACCAGCGCCGGCATGACCTACGCCGAGCTCGGGCTCGGCTGGCTGTTCGGCGACGCCGGCGGCCTGCAGCACGGCCCGTTCGTCGGCGGCACGTGGGTGAACCAGGAGATCGACGGGTTCATGGAAGACAGCGGCGACGCGAGTTCGATGAACTTCGACGGCTTCGACCGCGACTCGATGGTCACCCGCATCGGTTACCAGCTGATGGGCGGCAGCGAGGACGGGTTCCGTCCGTACCTGCGCGTGGCGCACAACGACGAGAGCGAGGACGACGTGATCCGCGTCAACGCCGGTTCGAACACGATGAACGGGCGTTTCACGATGGACGGCTTCCAGCCGTCGCAGGACTGGATCAGCGCCGACCTCGGCGCCAACTGGCGTGTCGGCGACGCGACCACGGTGTTCGCGGCGTACCGCGGCCGCTTCGGCGACGACGGCGGCGATGCCAGCAGCCTGAGTCTCGGTCTGCGCATGACGTTCTGACCGGCGGCGCGTCTGCGCCGTGCCTCGAGGAAAGGCCGCCTACATGGCGGCCTTTTTTCATTTTGGGGGCATGCGTCAGGGCGTGTTGCCGCCGCCATCGGTGCACTGGTGGATCGACGACGTGATGAACCCGATCACGTGGTTGTCGGCGCAGTACGAGTCCGAGAACGCGTACACCCCGTATCCGGTGCCACCCGCGCCGATGAGCGAATTGTCGCGGACCACCGAGGTGCCGCTCGTCAGGATGCCGTACCCGTACCGCCCGGGGCTCGACAGGACATTCTGGACGGCGTTGTCGCGGATGACGCCCGTGCCGTCGTAGACGGCGATGCCGTAGGCGAACGTGTCGGCGCCCGACGTGGCGAACGTGTTCGTGACATTGTTGTCGTCGACGAGGAGGCCGTCGGTGGCCTGCGCGGCGATTCCGATGGCCACGCCGGCCGGATAGACCGCGACGGGCAGGTTCCCGCCGGTATCGACGACGTGGTTGCGCCGCAGGATGTCACCGGCGGTGGAGAACGAAGCGATCGCCATGAACGTGTTCGCCTCGAACCGGTTGTCTTCCGCGACATGCCCGCTGCCCGTGTTGAAACGCAGGCCGGTGTAGAAGCCGCGGACCACGCAGCCGCGGACCACCACGTTGCTGCGACCGTCGACGTCGATGCCGAACGCGCGCGTGGCCGCGCCGGCCGCGAGGCCGCCGATCTTGTAGCCGTTGCAGTCGATCGTGACGTTGTTGGTGACCACGTCGATCGCCACGCCGGACGCGATGTTCGTGGAAACATCGTGCTTCAGGCAGTACACGCCCTGCGTCGAGATCGTCGCGGGCAGCGACGCGATCTCCATGCAGTCCTGCACTTCGGCGCGGGCGGGGGACGCGGCGAGCAGGAGGGCCAGGGACGTGGCGGCGAGGGGAAGGGCGATGCGCATCGACGTGTCTCTCAGGTGCGGGGATGGGCCCTTTACACGCGACGGCGGGGAGGATCAGGCCAGTCTCAGCGCTCCGTGCGCCAGTTCACGGAGGCCGCGTTCTCGTTGCCGGACTCGACGCTGATGTCGAAATTCCGCGACAGCAGGTATTTCAGCGTGACGACCTGGCCGGTGCCGATCAGCGACACGCCGTAGCTCAGGAACAGCCGCGGCGAGACGTATTTGCCCACCGTGAGCGTCGCGCCGCCGAGGTTGCGCGAGTCGACGACGCCGACTTCGTCGAGCCCCAGCCGGGCGCCGATCTGCTGCGCGACCAGGTTGGAACCGGCGCCGAGCGCGAGCGCGGCGGCGCCGAGCCGTTCGCTTTCGCCCGCGGTGGTCGTGTGCAGCGGCCGGCCGAACACGAGCCACGACAGCGCTTCGCTGGTGTCCATCGCCGGTGTCGACACGATCGTGGTTTCGGGTCGCCGCGCGGTGCCGCGCACCTGCACGCCGACGGTGACGTCGTCGAACTCGCGCTCGGCGCGGATGTCCAGCGTCGGGTCGTCGTACGGCGACGAGGCGAAGCCGAGACGCGCGCGTTCGATCGCCAGCGATTGTCCGTAGGCGCGATACGCGCCCGTGACCTGCAGCGCGCCGGTGGCGGTGGCACGGCGGCCCGGGCGCTCGCGCAGCGTCACCGCGCCGGTCATCCGGCCGTCGAGGCCGAAGCCTTCCAGCCGCACGTCGTCGCCGAGGCTCACCGCGAGCTGCAGGTCGAGCGGCCGCGCGCGCGGCTGCTCTCCCGGCGCCTCCACCGGATCGACGACGACCACGTCGGGCGAGACCGGCACGCTGCTGTCGAGCGATTCGAGGTCGACGCTCGCGGTCGGCACCGCGAGCGTGCCGCGCACTTCGAGGCGGTCGGGCAGCCAGCGCAGCACGAGGTCGGGATCGGCGATCACCTGCAGTTCCGGCGTGTTCGCGAGCGTGACGTCGTCGCCATCGAGCGCGAGCACCAGCGGCGCGTCGTCGGCGCCCAGATCGAGGCTGCCGTCGAGCGCGAGCACGCCATCGCCGGAGCGCACGCGGCCGGTGACGCGCACCGCGCCGTCGTCGCGTCCCACCAGCTCGAACGCCCCCTCGGTGAGGCGCAGCCCGAGCGCCGGCAGCTCGGCGGCGAAGCCCGCGAGCGTCGCGGTGCCCGACAGCGCCGGATCGGCGCGGGTGCCGGCGATCGCCAGCGTGCCGGCGAGCATGCCGCGTGGCGCGGCCAGGTCCTCGGAGAACAGCTCCAGCCATGTCAGGTCGCGCACGTCGAGCTGCAGGCGGCCGTCGAGCGGTGCGCCGGCGGCGGTACCGGTGCGCAGCGTCGCCGCGACGCGGCCACCGGCGGCAAGCCCGGCATCGAGCCGCAGCTCGACCTGCGATCCGGCCAGCGACAGGTCCGCTTCGAGGTCGCGATACGCGAACAGCGCGCGGTCCACGTCGTCGGCGAGGCGCAGGCCGCCGCTCGCGGAGCGCAGCGTCGCGGTGCCGCTCCAGCCGTCGCCGCGCCGCCGCAGTTCCGCATCCGCCGCGACCTCGCCATACGTCGCCAGCGGCAGCGCGGTGTCGGCCGGCAACCACGGCTGCAGCAGCGCCAGCGGCACCGCGTCCGCGTCGACGAGGAGGCGACGCCCGTCGGCGACCGCGCAGGCGCGGCCGCGGCCACCGTCGACGCGCAGGCAGGCCCGATCGAACGTGGTCG
>CBIHMN010000132.1:0-6188 GCA_966211005.1 uncultured Arenimonas sp. | reverse complement strand
GCGATCGCGACCTCGCGCTGACCGACCGGCTGCTCGCCGAAATGGCCACGCGCTATGGCACGCGACCGGAGCGGACGCATGTGGCGGGCTTTTCGAACGGCGGTCACTTCACGCTTCTGCTGTTGGCCGAGCGGGCGGAGGCCTTCGCGACCTTCACCGTCATCGGCACCGTGATGCCCGGGTTCGAGAGCGATTCGCCGCCGAAGCCGGTGCTCTATCTGTTCGGCAGCGGTGAAGACCGGCGCTACAAGGAAGACTGGGTGGGCACCGTGCAGGCGCTGGTGCGCCATAACCGCACCGAGGGCCCGTTGGCGCCGTTCCTGAGCTGCTGCCATCTGCAGTCACCGGCCGCCGGTGGCGCCCCGCTCGTGTTCGGCGTCTACAGCGCGGGCCATATCTGGCCCGCGCAAGGGAACGAGTGGCTGAAGGCGTTCACCGGCCACGCGTGGCCGTCACGGTGATTACCCGCGCAGCTGCCACTGCTCCCGCGTGATCGAATACAGGCAGCACTCGCGCAGCGGGCTGTCGGCAGGCAGCGACGGATGCCGGAACGGCGCCCCGTGCGGCTGCAACCCGAGGCGCGCCATCACCGCCCGCGAGCGCAGGTTGATCCGCGGCGCGATCGACACGAGCGTCTCGAGCCCGAGCTGCTCGAACCCCGTCCGCATCGCCGCCGACGCCGCCTCCGTCGCATAGCCCCGCCCCCAGTAGGCGCGGCCCACACGCCAGCCGATCTCCACCTGCGGCGCGAACGGCAGGTGCGCCGGCACGGGCTGCAGGCCGACGGCGCCGATGAACTCGCCGGTGTCGGCGATTTCGGTGGCCCACATGCCCCAGCCGTGGCCGTCGAGATGCGCCTGCCAGCGGTCGACGGTGCGGTCGCTGGCGTCGCGCGTGAGCGTCGACGGAAAGAACGCCATCACCGCCGGGTCGGCGTTGATCGCGGCGAATGGCACGCGATCGACGGCGCGCCACGGGCGCAACCGCAGCCTCACGGTCGTGATCTCGATCGGGGGTGGCATGGGTGCAGGCGCCTCCGGGAGTGCGCAGGCAGGGTAGGGCACGCGTGTAAAGCCGACGTCAGCCAACGCCCTGATGTTCGCCCTACATGCCGACGCCAGAGTGGCGCCTCCCACGGAGGAGTCGGACGATGCGTGTGATGAAGAAGATCGGCGTGACGGTCGCCGTCGTACTGCTGCTGACCGCCTGCGTCGGCGCGGGCTTTGTTCGCAGCCTCGCGCTGCACACCCAGCCGCTGGCGGATCCGGCGACGACGCCGGCGCAGCTGCCGATGTTGCAGGCGGCGCGGCCCGCGGTCCGCGGCCGCGTGCTGGCGGTGGTGACCAGCACCGCGCGCGTCGGCGAGGTCTCGGCGGGTCTCGAGCTCACCGAATTGTCGCGGGCGTATTACACGTTCATCGCGAATGGCTACGACGTCGACATCGCCAGTCCGGAAGGAGGGCGCCCGCCGGTGCGCATCGACGACGAGCTGATCGACGTCGACCACGCCTTCCTGAACGACCCCGACGCGCAGGCGCGCCTGGACGCGAGCCTGCCCCTCGCGCAGGTCGACCCGGCGCGCTACGCCGCGGTGTACTTCGTCGGTGGCAAGGGCGCGATGTTCGATTTCCCCGGCAACCCGGACGTGCAGCGGCTGGTGGCGGCGGTCTACGACGCGGGCGGCGTGATCGGCGCGGTCTGCCACGGGCCGGCGGCGCTGCTCGACGTGACGCTGCGGAACGGCGCCCCGCTGCTCGCGGGCAAGCGCGTCACCGGCTTCACGAACGCGGAGGAACTCTTCCTGATCCCGGAGGCGCGCGAGGTGTTTCCGTTCCTGCTGGAGGACGCGCTCGCGGACGCGGCGCGGTTCGAACAGGGCCCGATGTACCTCGACCACACGATCGTCGACGGACGCCTCGTCACCGGCCAGAACCCGTGGTCGACGTGGTCGGTCGCCGAAGGCATGGTGCGCGCGCTGGGCCACCCGCCCGTCGCGCGCGAGCCGACGCGCGAGGAACGCGGCGTCGCCGTGCTCGCGGCGTTCCATCGCGACGGCCTCGACGCGGCCACGGCGCTCCGCGACCGCCTCGGCGGCACCGACAAGCGACTCATGCTGATGCACGCGGTGATCGCCGTGATGGAAGGACGACCCGGCGACGCCTATCGTCTGCAGCAACTCGCCCACTGACTGGCCCGATGACGCTCACGCCCGCCCCGATCCGTGTGCTGCTGGTGGAAGACGACCTCGACATCGCCGCCGGCCTCGGCGCGTTCCTCGAACGCCGCGGCGTCACGGTCGACTTCGCCGCGACCGCCCGCGAGGCGCGGCGGCTCGCCGCGGACGGGGTGTTCGACGTGGTCGTGCTCGACGTGCACCTGCCCGACGGCGACGGCATCGCGCTGTGCCGCCAGCTGAAGGACGCGGGCCTGCGATCGCCGGTGCTGTTCCTGACGGCGCGCGGCGCGCTGGAGGACAAGCTGCGCGGCTTCGACGCCGGCGGCGTCGACTACATGGTCAAGCCCTTCGCACCGGACGAACTGCTGGCGCGGCTGAAGGCGCTCGCGCGCCACATCCCCGCGGCCGGCGGCGTCGCGATCCGCGCCGGCGAGTTCCGCCTCGACCCGCAGCGCGCGCTGCTGACGGGACCCGGCGGCGAGTTCGTGCTGAATGCCACGGCATTGCTGCTGGTGCGGCGGCTGATGGAAGCCAGCCCGGGCGTGGTGACCCGCGAGGAACTCAACGCGCTGCTCTGGGGCGACGACCCGCCGGCGAGCGACCCGCTGCGCATGCACGTCTACGAACTGCGCCGGGGCCTCGCCGCGACCTTCGGCGCGCCGCTGATCGAGACGGTACGCGGTCTCGGTTACCGCTTCGGAGGTCCCGATGGCCGCGCGTAGCCTGCGGGATCGGCTGGCGCGCCGCTGGATGGCGTTCGCGGCGTGCGTCGCGCTGCTGTTCGCGACGGCCGGCCTGCTGCTGCTGTTCCTGCTCGAGGACGCCTTCATCGACCGGCAGCTCGAGGCCGCCGCGCGCTCGCTCGCATCCGGCACGAAGACGCTGGCGCCGCTGCCGCCGGCCTTCGCCGTCCATCCGGTCGATCGCCTGCCGCTCGACATCCATGCGCGGATGCCGTTCGCACGTGTCGGTGAGCCGTTCGAGATGCGCCGGGCGAATCGCCGGTACGTGCACGTGCTGCTGGTCGACACGCCGGCGGCGGGGCGCGTCGCCGTCGTCTACGACGTGACCGACCAGCTGACGGTGTCGCCGCGGCTCGGCACCGGGTTGCTGATCGTGCTCGGCCTGACGGCGGCCACCCTCGTCGCGGCCCGGGGGCTGTCGCGCGCCTTCGCCGGGAATGTCGCGCGGCAGGCGACGGCACTGCTCGACGAACTGCGGCGCGATGCGGACCCGCCGCGCCTGCGCCGGCTCGCCGACGCGCAGGAGATCCTCGAGTTCCGGGACCTGCTGCAGGTGCACGCCGACCTGCGCGAGGCGCAGCTCGCCGCGATCGACAACGAGCGCCGCACGCTCGCCTACCTCGGCCACGAACTGCGGACGCCGCTGCAGTCGTCCCGCACCAGCCTCGCGCTGCTCGCCGAACGCCCCGACGATGCCGCCGCCTTCGCGCGCCTGGAGCGGGCGCTCGCCCGGCTGACGCGTGCCAGCAGCGCGGTGCTGTGGCTGGCCACCGACCGCGTGCCCGATCTGTCGGAAGCGACCCCGCTGCAGCCCATGTTCCAGCGCTTCGCGGACGAACTGGCGCCGCTGGCGGCGCAGCGTGGACAGCGGTTCGATCTCGACGTGCCCGCGACGCTGGTCGCCGCCGGTCCCGCCGAGGTCGTCGAAGCGATCCTCGCCAACCTGATCCACAACGCGCTCCAGCATGGCGGGCCGGGCACCGTCTCGGTTCGCGGCACGGCGGCGGCATTGGTGATCGCGAATCCCCGGCGCGATGTCCCCGACGACGGCGGGTTCGGGCTCGGTCTCGAGATCGTGCATCGCCTCGCCGGACGCATCGGCTGGACTCTCGACATGCGCGTCGGTGACGACATGACATCCACGACACTCCACCTGCCGCCGCCGGCTCCCGGCGCGCGCTGAAGGACTTCACCATGACGGCTTTTCGACGCGCGCTGAAGATCGCGGGCTACGGGCTCGGGCTGCTGATCGGCCTGCCGCTGCTCGCGTTCGCGATCGGCGTGCTCTGGCCCCTCTCCGAAGTACGCCCGCCGCCGCGATCAGGTCCGTTCGCGATCACCGGCGCCACGATCATCGACATCGCGTCGGGGGGGCGCGCGCTCGATCAGACCGTGATCGTCGACGGCGAGCGGATCACCGCGGTCGGCGCGGGACTGCCGGTTCCGGACGGCATGCGCACGATCGATGCGCGCGGCAAGTTCCTGATGCCGGCGCTCTGGGACATGCACACGCATGTGTACGCGATCTCGCCGCTGCTCGACCTGCCGCTGTACATCGCGTACGGCGTCACCAACGTGCGCGACCTGCAGGGCTGCCCGGCCGCCGGCGATCCGTTCATCGCCTGCTACGAGGACAAGCGGGCGTGGTCGGCCGAGGCCGAAGCGGGCACCCGCGTCGGGCCGCGCATCGTCGAGGCGAGCAGCTTCATGGCCAACGGCCCGGGCATGGCGGCGCGGCTCGGCGACGTGCCCGCGTACTTCGACACGGCGAACGAAGAACAGGCGCGGCAGTTCGTCGCCCACTTCGACGGTCGCGCCGATTCGATCAAGGTCTACGACGGCATTCCGCGCGATGCGTACCTCGCGCTGTCGGACGAGGCGCGCCGGCGCGGCCTGCCACTCGTCGGCCACAAGCCGCGCGCCGTGAGCGCGATCGAGGCCGCCGCGCACCAGCGCAGCTTCGAGCACGCACGCTTCCTGCTGCACGACAGTTTCGACGGCGCGGACGCACTGCGGGCCGCCGCCGGCACGCCGGCGTGGAAGGAGGACCGGCGCGCGATGGTGGACCGCCACGACCCGCGTCTGGCCGATGCGATCTTCGCCGCGATGCGCGCGCACGGCACGTACTACGTGCCGACGCACCTGACCCGGTGGTCCGACGCCTACGCCGACCAGCCCGAAGTCCGGGACGACCCGGCGCTGGTCTACCTGCATCCGCTGATGAAACTGCAGTGGCTGGAGGATCTCGACCACACGCTCGCGGTCGATCCGGGCGCCGACGCCCGCCGGGCGTATGTCGACTTCTACCGGAAGGGCCTCGCGCTGACGGCGCGGGCGAATGCCGCGGGGGTCCGCATCATGGTCGGCACCGACTACATCGCGCCGGGCCTCGACGTGCATCGCGAACTCGAACAGCTGGTCGCCGCCGGACTCACGCCGCGCGACGCGCTCGCGGCCGCGACGATCACGCCGGCCGGATACGCGGGACGCGCGCACGACTACGGCGCGATCGCGCCCGGACGCATCGCCGACCTGCTGGTGCTCGACGCCGACCCGCTGGAGGACATCCGCCACACCCGGCGCATCGACGCGGTGGTCTTCGACGGCGTGCTGTACGACCGCGCGGCGCTCGACGGCCTGGACGCGCACGTGAAGCGGAACGCGCGCAGCTGGACGATCGGCGCGAAGATCGTCTGGCGGTTCATCCGCAATCCCGCGAACTACTGAGCCACGTCGCGGCGATGCGGTCTAGGCGCCCTTCCTCTCCGCGATCCACAACTCCACGCGCCGCTCCAGCAACGACAGCGGCAACGCGCCGCCGCCGAGCACCGCGTCATGGAACCCGCGGATATCGAACCGATCCCCGAGTTCGCTCTCCGCCTTCCTGCGCAACTCCTGGATCTTCAACATCCCGATCTTGTAACTGCTCGCCTGCCCGGGCCAGGTGATGTAGCGGCGCACTTCGGGCTCGATCGACGACAGCGGATGCGAGCTGTTCGCCGCCGCGTACGCGACGGCCTGCTCCTGCGTCCACCCCTTCGCATGGATGCCGGTATCGACGACGAGGCGGATCGCCCGCCACATCTCGTTCGACAGCCGCCCGAACTCCGAATACGGGTCGGTGAACGTGCCCGGCATCTCCTTCGCCAGCGCCTCGGCGTACAGCGCCCAGCCTTCCGCGTACGCGTTGAAATCCGCCTGCTTGCGGAATTCGGGCACGCCCTGCAGTTCCTGCGCGATCGCGATCTGCATGTGGTGGCCGGGCAGGC
>CBIHMN010000131.1:0-6235 GCA_966211005.1 uncultured Arenimonas sp. | reverse complement strand
CGTCGAGCAGCGTCGGTTCGAAGGCGTCGGGCGCCGTCATGCGGCGATTTCCGGCCGGTGCCTTCGCGCGCGCCTCGAGGAAGCGCTTGACGATGCGGTCCTCGAGCGAATGGAAGCTGATCACCGCGAGGCGGCCGCCGGGCTTCAGGCGCGCGTGCGCCGCCGCGAGGCCGCGTTCCAGGTCGTCGAGTTCGCGATTGATGAAAATGCGGATCGCCTGGAACGTGCGCGTCGCCGGGTGGATGCGCTGGTCGCCGCGGCCGACCACCGAGGCCACCAGGTCGGCGAGCTGCGCGGTGCGCAGCAGCGGCGCGTCCTCGCGGCGCGCGACGATCGTGCGCGCGATCTTCCGGCTCAGCTTCTCCTCGCCGTACGTCCACAGCACGTCGGCGATCTCGCGCTCGTCGGCACGGGCCAGCCAGTTGGCGGCGCTCTCGCCGGAATCCGGGTCCATCCGCATGTCGAGCGGGCCATCCTTCGCGAAACTGAAACCGCGCCCGGCCTCGTCGAGCTGCGGCGAGGAGACGCCCAGATCGAGCAGCACGCCGTCGAGCCCGGGGGCGGTTTCGGACCACGCGGCGAGGTCGGCGAACGAGCCGCGGTACACCGCGACGCGCGCGTCGGCCGCGGCCAGTTCGCGGGCCACGGCGATCGCTTCGGGATCCTTGTCCATCACCAGCAGCCGTCCTTCGGGCCCGAGCCGATCGAGCACGCCGCGCGCGTGACCGCCGCGCCCGAACGTTCCGTCGAGATACCTGCCATCCGTGCGCACGCGCAGGCCGTCCATCACCTGCGTCCACATCACCGGGCGATGGCTGGGCTGCGTGTTTCCGCGCATCCCGGCCGCGCCCGTCACAGCCGGAGATCGAGCATGTCCTCGCCGATCTCGTCCTCCCCGATGGGACGGCGGACCTGCGCGAGGTGTGCCTGCTCGCTCCACAATTCGAATTTCGTACCCATCCCGACCAGCACCGCTTTCTTCTCGATGCCCGCCGCGTGGCGATGGCTCGCCGGCAGCAGCACGCGGCCGTTGCCGTCGGGCTCCACCACCGTCGCCGAGCCGACCAGCTTCAGCTGCAGGTTGCGCACCACGCGGCGCACGTTCGGCATCGCCATCACCTGGTCGCGCACGGCTTCCCACTCGGCTTCCGGGTAGAGCCACAGGCAGCCGGTTTCGTAGGGGTTGTAGGTGACGACCAGCCGGTTGCCGACGCGCGCGACGAGATCCCGGGCCGCCGTCGGGATGGACAGCCGGCCCTTGTCGTCGATCGTGATCGCGGTCTCGCCCTGGAACATCGCCTGCTGCTTCCCCGCCCCTGCCCGTTTGACCCACCAAAAACCACAGAAATCCCGAATATTCCTCGGTTGCCCACGTTAGTCCTGCGTCGACGGAACTGTCAACTGGAAATGAGGGCAATTTCACTTGGCGGATCAAATAGTTGCGCCGAACTTCAGAGACTGGATCAAGAAGTTTCGCGCAGGTGTTGTTTTCGTTGAAGAACCCGAAAACCCGGTCCGTGAAGCCCACGTGTAGGCGCGGCTTCAGCCGCGACCGCGGCCCTCTCGGGAAACGGTCGCGGCTGAAGCCGCTCCTGCGGAACAGGAGGGATCGGGTCGGGTGACGCGGCGGGCGCCGGCGATCGGAAGAGGTGGCGGAGCCGGCCGGTAAGCCGGGTTCTGTCGTGGACAGTCATTCCTCTGGGACCGACGTCACCGTCGGCCTCGAGCGTCCAACCCGGGTGCGGCACGAGCCGTGCCATCGCACCCCTATTAGGACTTGCTCCGGGTGGGGTTTGCCGTGCCCCGCGGCGTTGGCCCCGCGGGCGGTGGGCTCTTACCCCACCGTTTCACCCTTGCCACGCACCCTCGCGGGCCGTTCGGCGGTCTGCTCTCTGTTGCACTTTCCGTCGGCTCACGCCGCCCAGGCGTTACCTGGCACCCTGCTCTATGGAGCCCGGACTTTCCTCGGCGCATTGCTGCGACGCGACTGTCTGGCCGGCTCCGCCGGGGCGGATTGTCGCACGGGAACCGCTGACGGACCTCGACGGAAGCTGAGCGGGGAGCGGGCGCCGGCGCCCGTTCGTGCGTCAGCCCTCCCCGCCATACAGCGCTTTCCTCGGCGCCCCGCTGAGTTCCGCCGCCAGCTTCGCGGCGACGGACGGTTTCAGGTGCCCGGCAAGCCGCGCATAGATCCGCTGCCCTTCGCGCAGCTTCGCATCGCCGTCGTCGGTGCTGCCACGGACGATCAGCACGAATTCGCCCTTGCGCTGGTTCGGGTCGGCGCCGACGCGCGATGCGATGTCGGCGAGCGTGTCGCCGAGTACCGTCTCGAACAGCTTCGTCAGTTCGCGCGCGAGCACGGCCTCGCGTTCGCCGCCGAAGGCCGCGACCATGTCGGCGAGCGACTCGTCGATGCGATGCGCGCTTTCGTAGAACACCAGCGTGCGGGGTTCGGCGACGAGCGCGGCGAGGCGTTCGCGGCGCGCGGCGGCTTTCGCGGGCAGGA
Organism: uncultured Arenimonas sp.; assembly: GCA_966211005.1. Taxonomy (GTDB): domain Bacteria; phylum Pseudomonadota; class Gammaproteobacteria; order Xanthomonadales; family Xanthomonadaceae; genus Arenimonas. The sequence continues at coordinate 3,729 of CBIHMN010000131.1, read as the reverse complement.
AACCCTCGAAGCAGAACCGGTCGCTCGGCACGCCGGCGACCGACAGCGCCGCGATCGCGGCGCACGCCCCCGGCACCGGGCTCACGCGAACGCCGGCAGCGCGCGCGGCGCGCACGAAGCGGTAGCCGGGGTCGCTGACGAGCGGCGTGCCGGCGTCCGAGACGAGCGCGAACGACTCGCCGGCGCGCAGCCGCTCGACCAGCTTCCACGCCGCGTCGTCCTCGTTGTGCTCGTGCAACGCGATCAGCGGCCGGTCGATGCCCAGCGCCTGCAGCAACTGACGCGTGTGGCGCGTGTCTTCGGCGCAGATCGCATCGACCGACGCCAGCACGTCACGCGCACGGGTCGTCAGGTCGCCGAGATTGCCGATCGGCGTCGCGACCACGTGAAGAACTCCTGTCGCCGCCGTCGCCATCGTCGCCCTTCCGTTCCGCGCGGGTATCATCCTAGCGGATCACCCACGGACCCCCCGACATGTCGCGAATCGCGCCCCTGCTGATCGTCCTCGCGCTGTGCACCAGTTGCGCCAGCGTCGTGTCGCCCACGTCTTCGGTGCAGCACGCCGGTGCCGAGCGCGCCGCCGCCGATGGCGACCATCTCGCGGCGGCCCGCGCGTGGGTGTCCGCCGCCGGCGACAGCCGCGGCGCCGCGCGCGATCACGCGTGGCTGATGGCCGCCGACCAGTACCTGCTCGCCGGCGACGCGGGCGCCGCGCGCCAGGCGTTCGAAGAAGTGAACCGCCGCCGCCTCGCCGGCGCCGACCTCGCGCGCCACGACCTGCTGGCGGCGACCTTCCTCGGCGACGCCGATCCCGTCGCGGCGCTCTCGCGTCTCGGCGCGACGCCGTCCAACCTGCCCGAAGACCTGCGCGGGCGCTGGCATGCGATGCGCGCCGATCTGCTCGAACGCGCCGGGCGGCCATTCGATGCCGCCGCCGAACTGGCACTGCTCGCGTCGATCCAGGACCGCGATGCGCGCAGCGAATCCACGCGGCGCATCGAAAGCCTGCTGGCCGATGCGTCCGACGCCGACCTCGCCCGCGGCAGCGCGGCGCTGCGGCCCGGCCACCCGCTCTATCCGCATGCCGCGCGGGCGCTGACACGGCGCGGTCTGGCGCTGCCGCGACCGCTGGAACGCGGCGAATCGTTCGCCGGCCTCGACCAGCTGCCGCCCGCGGATGCCGACGGCTACCGGCCGCCGACCCGGCTCGGCGTGCTGCTGCCGCTCAGCGGGCCGCTGGCGACCGCCGGCCAGAGCGTGCGCGACGGCATCCTCGCCGGGTATTACGGCGAATCGCGCCGGCGGCCGGAAATCCAGTTCTACGACACCGCGGGCCATGCCGGCGGCGTGCGGTCCGCGATCGCCCGCGCGCGCGACGAAGGCGCGCAGATGCTGCTCGGCCCGCTCACGCGCGAGGAAGTGGGCGCCGTGTTCTCGTCGATCGACGTCGACGTGCCGGTGATCGCGCTCAACCGCGTGCCGGGCACGCCGCCGCCGGGCAGCACCACGTTCGCGCTCGCGCCGGAAGAGGAAGGCGTGGCCGCCGCCGACCGGCTCGCGGACCGCGGGTTCCGCAACGTACTGGTCGTCAGCCAGAACGACGACGGCGCGATGCGCGCGCTGAATGCGTTCCGCCAGCGCTTCGCGGAGCGGGGCGGTTCGGTCGCCGGCGACGCGCGCGTCAGCGAGGACCAGCCCGACTACCTGCCGACGCTGCAGCGCGCGATGGCGGGCATGCGGCCCGACGCGCTCTTCCTGGCGCTGAAGGCGCCGGCGGCGCGCCTGCTGTCGAGCCAGATGGATGCGGCCGGCCTCACCGGCGTGCCGCGCGTCGCGACGTCGCTGATCCTGTCCGGCGCGAACCTGCGGCAGGACACGGAGCTCGACGGCATCGAGTTCCCGGAGCTGCCGTGGCTGCTCGGCCAGCGCGGCGGCGGCCTGCCCGATTCCGACACGCTGGGCGGCACGCTGCCGAGCGCGAAGGGCGGCGGCGCCCGGCTGTTCGCGTTCGGGCACGACGCGTGGAAGCTCGCCGGGTATCTCGACAAGCTGCTGACCGATCCGGGTGCGTCGGTGCGCGGCGCGACCGGCGAACTGCGGCTCGACGCGATGGGCAACGTCCAGCGCGCGCCGGCGTGGGCGGTGTTCAGCGGCGGCCGGCCGCGGGCGGCGATGGACGGCGCGTTGTTGCCGGAGTCGCCTTCGTACTGAGGCCGGGTCGGCGGGGCGTTCCCATACGACGACGGGCGGATTTCCGATCGTCGGGGGACGGCCGTTCCAGGAGGCTGGACGCGGGAGGGCTCATGCCGCGCGTCGATCGCCTTGCACTCGGGAGTACCGCCGAAGACGCGGCGTGCGCGTGGGCGCTGGCGCGCGGGTGGACGCTGCTCGCGCGCAACGTGCGCTACCGCTTCGGCGAGCTCGACCTCGTGCTGCGCGACGGTGCGACCGTCGTGTTCGTCGAGGTGCGACGGCGGCGCGCGAGCCGGTTCGGCGACGGGGCGGCATCGGTCGATCGCGGCAAGCGCCGGCGCGTGATCCTCGCGGCGCGGGCGTGGCTGGCGGGCCGGCCGCGCTACGCCGAGGCGCCGTGCCGGTTCGATGTCGCTTCGGTATCGGGGGTCGATGGCGCGCTGGCGATCGAGTGGATCGGCGCGGCGTTCGACGCGGACGACGGCTAGCGATCGTCGCGGCTCAACGCCCCCACGGGTCGCGGACGGGCGAAGGTCGATGGGCGTCGCCGTGCGCGCGCGCGTGCGCGTCGAGCGACTGGCGCATCCGCTGCTGCCGTGCCGCTTCCTCGCGATGCTCGCGCTCCAGCCGGACCGGCCAGTAGCCCCACCACGGGTCGCTTTTCGAGAGCAGCGCGTAGCGGCGCATCGTGCCCTGCAGCCGCGCCAGCACGCCGACCGCGAACCCGAACGCGAAACCGGCGCCGTGCGCCACGTAGTTGACGCCACCCTCGCCGCCGATCGCGCCACCGCCGGCCGCGGTCAGCCAGACGTCGACGCCGAACCACAGCAGCAGGAGCCAGAACGCGCCCATCTCCAGCGTATAGACCGGGAACACCACGATCATCACCTTCAACGACACGCGGCGGTCGAAGAACATCACCGCGTACGCGCCGGCGATGGCGGCGATGCAGCCGGACGCGCCGATCGACGGGATCGAATGCGCGTTCGCCGAAACGTACAGCAGGTCGCCGGCGAGGCCGCCGAGGAAGTACACCGCGAGGAAACCGACGATGCCGAGCGCGTCCTCGACGTTGTCGCCGAACATCCACAGGAAGAACAGGTTTCCGATCAGGTGCACCCAGCCGCCGTGGATGAACGCGCTGGTGAGGAACTGCGCGGGGCGCGGGTCGGCGGCGATCAGGCCCCATTCGCCGAGCCACGCGTCCAGCGCCGCACCCGACGGCATCCCGAGGTACACGAGCACGTTGACGACGATCAGCGTCCACGTCGCCCACGGATGGTGGCGCGCACTCTCGTCGTTCTCCCACGGCAGGAACCAGATCATCCGCGCCTCGCCTCCCGTGGCTTCGCGCGCAGGATAGCCGGGGACCGGTGTCGCGGCGACACGCCTTTCACGCGACCCCGGGGGCCGTCACACCGGAAACGCGAGCCGCGGCTTACGGTCGGCGGCGATCCCCAGGGAGCCGCCCCCATGTCGAAGGAAGACCCGAAGACCCCGCTCGACCACGTCAACACCGCGCTGCTGCAGCTCAAG
>CBIHMN010000130.1:0-6243 GCA_966211005.1 uncultured Arenimonas sp. | reverse complement strand
CCGGGTTGCGGATGCCTTCCTGCGAGTTGTCGACGATGTATTCCTGCGGGATCGCGTGCAGGATCTTCTGGTCGGCGGGGACGGCGACCGCCTTCGCGGCCTCCAGCACGCGATCGAGGTCGGCATACGTCACTTCGCCGCCGGCCACGGGCACGATGCCCGGCGAATTGCGGCACTGCGTGTGGCTGCCGCTGATCGACGCGTAGACGCTGCGGATCTCGCAGCCGGCCATCAGCTCGGCCTCCTCGACCGCGCGCTGGATCGACTGCACGGTCGACTCGATGTCGACGACGACGCCGCGCTTCATGCCGCGCGATTCGTGCGAACCGATGCCGATGATCTCGATCTCGTTGCCGGGCGAGTACTCGCCGACGAGCGCCGTGATCTTGGAGGTGCCGATGTCGAGGCCGACGATCAGCGACTTGTCGCCTTTGCGGTTCATGTATTCCCTTCGTTCCAGACGATCGCGAAGCCGTTCGTGTAGCGCAGGTCGGCGCGGTCGATGCGCCGTGCCGGGTCGGCGCGCAGTTGCGGCAGCATCCGGGCGAAACGCGCCAGCCGCGCCTGCGGGTCGCCGCGGCCGGCTTCGATGCGCGTGCCGTCGTCGAGCACCAGGCTCCAGCTGCCGCGCGCGCTCAGGCGCACCGTGTCCACGCGCAGGCCGAGCGGCAGGAACAGCGGCCGCGCGATGCCGTGGACCGCCATCAGTTCGCCGGCGCGCGCTTCGGGTCCCTCGAACAGCGGCAGGCCCGCGCCCGCGCCCGGCGGCGCGGCGAACAGCGCGCCGTCCTCCGACAGCATCCGGCCCTCGCCCCATCGCGCCACCGGCGTGTGCTCGTGCAGCGTCACTTCCAGCCGGTCGGGCCAGCGCTTGCGCACTTCGACGCGCTCGACCCACGGCAGCGCCGCGACCGCGCGGCGCACGTCGTCCAGGTCCACCGCGAAAAAGCCGCTCCCGACCAGCGGCATCACCGCGGCGCGCACCGCCTGCTCGTCGACCTGCCGGAACTCGCCCTGCACCGCGAGCGTGCGCATCGGCCAGCGGTCGCCGGCGATCCAGCCCTGCAGCACGGCGACCACGGGCGCCGCGACCAGCGCGATCGCCAGCGTCCAGGCGAGGATGCGGAGCACGGCGTTCATCGCGGTGCGTCCTCCGCCGGCAGGCTGGTCTCGAGCACGCGCCAGCACAGGTCCTCGAACGACAGGCCGACTTCGCGCGCGGCCTTCGGCACCAGCGAATGGCTGGTCATGCCCGGCGCGGTGTTCACCTCGAGCAGATGATCGTTGCCGTCGCGGTCGCGCATCACGTCGACGCGGCCCCAGCCGCTGCAGCCGGCGGCGCGGAACGCGGCCAGCGCGAGCGCGCGCATCGCGGCCTCGGCGGCGGCGTCGTCGAGGCCCGGACAGACGTACTGCGTGTCCTCGGCGACGTATTTGGCGTGGTAGTCGTAGTACTCGCCGGCGGGCACGATCCGGATCGTCGGCAGCGCGACGTCGCCGAGGATGCCGACGGTGTACTCGCCGCCGACGATCATCCGCTCCATCAGCAGTTCGCCCGGATAGCGGCGCGCGAGCTCGACGGCGGCCTCGAGGCCGGCATCGTCGAACACCCGCGACACGCCGACCGACGAACCTTCGCTCGAGGGCTTCACGATCACCGGCAGCCCGAGCGCGTGCGCGGCGGCGTGCACGTCGGCGCCCTTCGGCAGCCGCGCGTAGCCCGGCGTCGACAGGCCCAGCGACAGCCACACCTGCTTGGTGCGGATCTTGTCCATCGACAGCGCCGAACCGAGCACGCCCGAGCCGGTGTACGGCACGCCCATCGCATCGAGCAGTCCCTGCAGCGTGCCGTCTTCGCCACCGCCCTTGTTGCCGTGCAGGATGTTGAACACCCGGTCGAAGCGCTTGCCGACGAGGGCGTCGAACAGCGCCGGGATGCCGTCGACCGCGTGCGCGTCGACGCCGCGCGCGCGCAGCGCGTCGAGCACGTTGCGGCCGGAGTCGAGCGACACCTCGCGCTCGGCGCTGGTGCCGCCCATCAGCACGGCGACGCGGCCGAACGCGGCCGGATCGGTGAGGCGCGGCGACGGGAAGGCGGTCATGCGAGCGGTACTCCGTTCATCGACAGGGTGGCCATGTCGGCGGCGACGCGGCCGATGTCGCCGGCGCCCATCACCAGCACGATGTCGCCGTCGAGCAGCACGTCGGCGAGCACGCGGGGCAGGTCGCGGACCGGGCCCGCGAGCACCGGGTCGATGCGGCCGCGGGCGCGGATCGCCCGCGCCAGCGATTTCGCGTCGGCGCCGGCGATCGGCGCTTCGCCGGCCGGATAGACGTCGGTCAGCACCACCGCGTCGGCGCCGGAAAGCACCGCGGTGAAGTCGTCGAACAGGTCGTGCGTGCGCGTGTAGCGATGCGGCTGGAATGCGACGACGAGCCGGCGATCCGGCCAGCCGCCGCGCGCCGCAGCGAACACCGCGGCCAGCTCGCGCGGATGGTGGCCGTAGTCGTCGACCAGCAGCGCGCGGCCGCCGGCGAACTGCAGCTCGCCGAGCAGGTTGAAACGACGACCGACGCCCTGGAAGTTGGCCAGCGCCGCGGCGATGACGTCCGGCGCGACGCCGAGCTGCCAGCCGATGGCCGCCGCCGCGAGCGCGTTGAGCACGTTGTGCCGGCCCGGCAGGCTCAGCACCACCGGCTGCACCGGCTGCCCGGGCAGGTGCAGGTCGAAGCGCATCCGCGCGCCGTCCTGCCGCACGTTCGTCGCGCGCACGTCGGCGCCTTCGGCGTCGATGCCGTAGCCGAGGACGTGGCGATGGGTCTCGGCGGCGAGCGCGGCCACCTCGGGATCGTCCAGGCACAGTACGGCGAGGCCGTAGAACGGCAGCCGGTGCAGGAATTCGGCGAACGCGGCGCGGACGCGGCCGAAGTCGCCGCCGTAGTTCTCGAGGTGGTCGGCGTCGATGTTCGTCACGACCGCGACGAGCGGGTTGAGACGCAGGAAGCTGCCGTCGCTCTCGTCGGCTTCGGCGACGAGCCACTGGCCGCCGCCCAGCTTCGCGTTCGCGCCGGCCGACAGCAGCTGGCCGCCGATCACGAACGTCGGGTCGAGGTCGCCCTCGCTCAGCACGCTGGCGACGAGCGAGGTCGTGGTGGTCTTGCCGTGCGTGCCGGCGATCGCGATGCCGCGCTTGAAGCGCATCAGCTCGGCGAGCATCTCGGCGCGCGGCACGACCGGAATGCGACGCTCGCGCGCCGCGACCAGTTCCGGGTTGTCCTTGCGGATCGCGCTGGAAACGACGACGACGTCGGCCTGCGCGACATTCGCCGCCTCGTGGGCGCGGTGCACCGTGGCACCCATCATCACCAGGCGGCGCGTCGCCGCCGATTCGTTCTGGTCCGAGCCGGACACCTGGTAGCCGAGCGTCACCATCACTTCGGCGATGCCGCTCATGCCGACGCCGCCGATGCCGATGAAGTGCACGCGCGGGAACGCGCGGGCGAGGTCGCCGCTGTCCTGGAGCCGACGCCGCATCATGCCCGGGCCTCCTGCATCACGATCTCGGCGACGCGGCGCGCCGCGTCCGGCATCGCCGCCGCGCGCGCCGCATCGGCCATCGCGCGGCGGGTCGCGGCGTCGCCGAGCAGCGGCTGCAGCGCCGCCTGCAGGCGGTCGGCGAAGTCCGCGCCTTCGGATACCCGCTTCGCCGCGCCGCGTTCGACGAGGAAATCGGCGTTGCGGGTCTGGTGGTCGTCCACGGCCGCCGGGAACGGCACCAGCACCGACGGCACGCCGACCGCGCACACCTCGGCCAGCGTCAGCGCGCCGGCGCGACAGACCACGACATCGGCCCACGCGTACGCGGCCGCCATGTCGGCGATGAAGGGTTCGACGGCCGCGTCGACGCCGACGTCGTCGTACGCCCGACGGGCCGCGTCGGCATGTCGGGCGCCGCACTGGTGACGCACGGCCGGTCGCGCATCACGCGGCAGGCGCGCGAGCACGGCGGGCAGCGTCGCGTTCAGCGCCTGCGCACCCTGGCTGCCACCGAGCACGAGCATCCGCACCGGGGAATGCGCGGTCGCCAGCCGCTGCGTCGGCGGCGGCACCGCGGCGATTTCCGGGCGTACCGGGTTGCCGACGGTTTCGGCGGCGCGGCCGGGGAACGTATCCGGGAACCCGCAGAGCACGCGCGCGGCGAGACGCGCGAGGACGCGATTGGTCAGGCCCGGCGCGCGGTTCTGTTCGTGCACCAGCAGCGGCCGGCGCAGCAGGTAGGCCGCGAGCCCGCCGGGCCCCGCCGCATAACCGCCGAAGCTCAGCACCGCGCGCGGACGCAGGCGGCGCAGCACCGCGACCGCCTGCCACAGCGCACGCAGCACGCGGAACGGCGCGGTCGCCAGCGCCAGCGCACCCTTGCCGCGCAGCCCGGCGACGGCGATCGTCTCCAGCGGCACGCCACTCGGTGGCACCAGCTTCGTCTCCATGCCGCCGTTCGCGCCGAGCCACGCGACCGGCACGTCGCGGGCGCGCAGCGCCTGCGCGACCGCGAGGCCGGGGAAGATGTGGCCGCCGGTGCCGCCGGCGAGGATCAGCACGGGCCCGTGCGCGATCGCGTTCATGCGACGGCTCCGAAGCGAGGCTCGATGCGGCGCGGGCCGCGACCGGGTGTCGCCACCGCCTCGACGGCCGGCGCGGCGGCCGCCGGCACGTCGGCGAAATCCTGCGCGTCGGCGCCGGGCGCCCCTTCGCGCACGCGCGCGACCTGCCGCTCGGCGCGGTCGAGTTCATAGCTGACGCGGAGCAGCAGCCCGATCGCCACGCACGTCATCAGCACGCTGGAACCGCCCGACGAGATCAGCGGCAGGGTCAGTCCCTTCGTCGGCAGCAGCCCCAGGTTCACGCCGATCGACACCGTCGACTGCAGCGCGATCCAGAACCCGACGCCGAACGCGGCGTAGCCGGCGAAGTGGCGGCGCATCTCGATCGCCCGCAGGCCGATCGTGAACGTGCGCCACGCGAAGGCCGCGAACAGTCCGATCACGAGGCACGAACCGAAGAAGCCCAGCTCCTCGGCGGTGACCGAGAAGATGAAGTCGGTGTGCGCCTCCGGCAGGTAGTACAGCTTCTGCACGCTGCCGCCGAGGCCGACGCCCAGCCACTCGCCGCGGCCGATCGCGATCAGCGCCTGCGTCAGCTGGAAGCCGTCGTTGAACGGATCGGCCCACGGATCCAGGAAAGACTTCAGTCGCGCGACCCGATACGGCGCGGCGACCGCGATCGCCGCGAGCATCGGCAGCGCCACCGCCGCCATCACCGCGAGATGGGCGATGCGCGCGCCGCCGAGCCAGACCATGCCGCCGGTGATCGCGATGATCAGGGCGGCCGAGCCGAAATCGGGCTGCAGCAGCAGGCACGCGACGATCGCGCCGGCCATGCCGAGCGGCTTGAGCAGGGCATTCCAGCGGTTGCCGATCTCGTCGCGGTAGCGAACGAGGTAGCTGGCGAGCCAGATGATCAGCAGCAGCTTCACCGCCTCGACCGCCTGGAAGTTCGAGACGCCGAGGTTGATCCAGCGCCGCGCGCCGTTGACCGTATGGCCGATGCCCGGCAGGAACACCGCCAGCAGCATCACGAAGCAGCCCAGCAGCAGCCATTGGCTGTGTTTCTCGACCGTCTTGAGCTCGATGCCCATCAGCCCCCACGCCAGTCCGGCGCCGACCACGAGGAACACGACGTGCCGGATCACGAAATGGAACGGGCCGACACCGAGCCCCTCGGCGATCGCGAACGAACTCGAGGCGACCATCACCACGCCGAGCGCGGCCATCACCAGCGCCAGCACCAGCAGCACCGGATCGAAGCGGCCGCCGATCGCGTCGAGCCGCGTCGCCTGCCCGTTTCGTTCGGAGGCGGCCATCAGCGCACCTTCAACGTGGCGAGGCCGACGAGCACGAGCATCACCGAGATGATCCAGAAGCGGACGATCACGCGCGGTTCCGGCCAGCCCTTCAGCTCGAAGTGGTGGTGGATCGGCGCCATCCGGAACACGCGGCGGCCGGTGAGCTTGAAGCTGGCGACCTGGATCATCACCGACAGCGTCTCGACCACGAAGATGCCGCCCATCACGACCAGGATCGCTTCCTGCCGGACGATCACCGCGATCGTGCCGAGGGCGGCGCCGAGGGCCAGCGCGCCGATGTCGCCCATGAACACCATCGCCGGGTACGTGTTGAACCACA
>CBIHMN010000129.1:0-6362 GCA_966211005.1 uncultured Arenimonas sp. | reverse complement strand
CGCGCCGGCGGTGCGACCGAGAGCCCGACCGTGCGGCAGGCGCTTCTCGGCGAGCACCAGCGCGGTCAGCACGGCGATCCAGACCAGGTTCATCACGCCGCCGACGAACAGCAGCATCATCAGCGGCGCGCAGCACCCGATGCACCACGCGCCATGCCTCAGGCCGAGCCGCAGCGCGCCGACGGCGCCGGGACGCCAGTGGCGAGCCAGGAACGCCGCCGGCGCGCGGCAGCGCGACAGGCAGGCGTCCTTCCACGGCGTGAACTGGTAGACGCCCGCCGCGACCAGCACCGTCGCGGCCACGCCGCGTCCCGGCAGCCCCATCGTCATCGCCGACAGCACGCCACCGGCGTGCAGCGCCATCTGCAGTGCCGTCGCGGCGACGGCGAAGCCGCCCCACGCGACGACATACCCGGCGACGAACGCCGCCACGGGCGGGGTGGCGCCGACCGCGCCGCGCCCGGCGGCATGCCGATGCACGCGGGCATACAGCAGCACCGCCGGTGCCGCCGACGGCGTCATCATCGCGACCATCATCGTCCACCACATCGCCGCCAGCAGCGCGACACGCGCCGCCGTCCACGGCTCGAAGACATAGCGCATGTCCATGCCCGCCATGTCGCCGCGCGGCGACGCGTGGTGCTGCGGCAGCCACGCCATTCGCGTCATGTCGCCGATATCCATCCCGAGCCCGGCACCGGACAGCAGCCAGACGGTGGTGAGGCCCCACAGCGCGGCGAGGCCGGCGAGCACGATCGCGCCGTCACGGCGCAGCATGCGTTCCGCGCGCGTGGGGGCGCCGGGCGCCGCGGCGTCAGGGACGGACGACACCGTGGCTGTTCAGGTGCAGCGCGGCGAACTGGCCGTAGGTGTCGTCGAGCGTCACCGGCACCGCCCCGGTGGCGCGGCTGCTGGCGCTGCCGATGTCGGCGACCGTGTATTCGAAGCCTTCCGGCAGCACGATCTGCGCGCGCGATTCCACGCCGGTGACCTTGTTGCGGATCGGCTGGCCGGTCATCTCGACCTGGTCGCGGATCGACAGCCGGCCGCGCCGCGCGTCGACGTCCACCTCGAAATGGATCTCGGCGAACACCGGGTCGTGGAATTTCACCAGCGTCGACGCGTACACCGCGAACATCGTCGCGAACGGGTCGGTGTCCTGGCCGGACATGATCCGCAGCAGCGCGTCGCGCTGCGCGTCGTCGGCGCGGATGTCGACGAAGGCGATCGCCTCGCCATTGCCCTCGTGGATCGGCCCCGGCCACTTGAACACCCCGGCGACGCGCAGCCCGTCGAGCCGTGTGTCGCCATGGTGGCCCTCGTCGATCTGGATGCCGGCGACGGCGTGGCAGTGGCCCTTGTCGGGCAGCGCGTTGAACTGGCAGTTGCACCCGTAATCGCAGCTGCAGTTGACCAGCTCGCGGCCCTTGAACTCCCAGATCGCCATGACCGGCCTCCGGTGGGGGTGTGGCCCGATGCTACGCCCGCCACCCGCGGGGGCATGCTGCGGCGCGACATCCGCGTCAGGTGCGCCGCGCCCTCCGCGCCAGCACCCGTCTCGTCGCGACGATCACCGGAACCGCGACGACGAACAGGACGGCGACCGACGCGAACGCGGCGTCGAACGCGAGCACCCTCGCCTGGTCGTGCAGCGCGCGACCCAGCCATGCCGTCGCCGTGCGGGTAGCGACGGCGGGGTCGAGGCCACGCGACACGAGCACGTCGATCGTCGCCGACAGCCGCGCGGCGACCGCCGGCATCGCCGCCGACACGTTCGCCCCCAGCACCGTCAGGTTCGACGCGACATCACGCTCGATCAGCGCCTGCAGCGCCGCGACACCGACCAGTCCGCCGAGCTGTCGTCCGGCGTTGAACAGGCCGATGCCCGCCGCGAGCTGCCCCGGCGCCAGTGCGCCGAACGCGATCAGCGTGATGGACAGGAACAGCAGGCCGAGGCCGATCCCGCGCAGCGCGATCGCCGGCTGCAGGTCGGCGCCGCTCTGTGCGTTGGCTCCCGACAGCAGCCACATCGCGGCCATGATGAGCGCGATGCCGACCGGCACCGTCGCGACCGGCGGCAGCCGGCGCGCCTGCATGGCCCAGGCCGCGCCCAGCAGCGTGGCGACGAACAGCACGCCGCTCGGCAGCAGCAGACAGCCCGCCGAGGTGGGCGTGAAGCCGAGCACCGACACGGCGAACGCCGGGATCAGGAACGCGCTGCCGAACAATGCCGCGCCGGCGACGAAGCTGACGACGAACGCGAACGCGAAGTCGGCGACACCGAACAGCGACCAGTCCAGCAGCCCGCGCCCGGCGGCCCGGCGCTGCTGGACGAGGAACGCCATCAGAGCGAGCGACCCGAGGCCCGTGGCGACGCGGACATGGGCGGCACCGAATCCGTCCCAGCGCACGCCCTGCACCAGCGCGTACACGAGTCCCGCCAGGGCGACGGCGGCGAGCGCCGACCCGACCGCGTCGAACGGCCGCCGCGGCATCGCCGGCAGCGGCGCGTCGTCCAGCAGCAGCGCACCCGCGCCGGCCAGCGCGACCGGCACGATCGTGGCCATGATCGTCGTCCAGTCCGCGGCGTCGAGCATCCAGCCGTGCAGCGCCGGCACCAGCGTCGCCGGCGCGACCACGGCACCGATCGCGAACAGCGCCTGCAGTGCCGGCTGGTGGGCCGCCGGATACGCGAGGAACACGATCGCCTGGCCGGCGACGAGCAGCAGGCCACCGGCGAAGCCCTGCGCGAGCCGCAGCGCGATCAGCGCGTCGAGCGGCGGGGTGAGCGCCGCCAGGCCACAGGCCACGCCCATCGCCAGCGTCGCGCCGACCAGAGCGCGACGGGCGCCGAGCCGGCCCAGCACCCACGGGGCCATCAGGAAGCCGAGCAGTTTCGCGACCAGGTAGGCGATGTCGATCCATGCGGCCTCATCGGGCGTCGCATGCATGTCGCCGATCACGTCGGCACGGCCGAGCACGAGCAGCGTGCCGGCGCTCGCCTCGGTGAGCGCCGCGAGCACGATGCCGCACAGCAGCCAGCGACCGGCGGCGGGGATCGCGCGCGGGGGGAGCGCGGCGACGACCGCCGTGTTCACGGCCCGCGGGCCGGGGCGATTTCGACGCGCGCGGACAGGCCCGGCACGACGCCGTCCGGCAGCGTGCCGTCGGCGAAGCGGATCTTCACCGGCACGCGCTGCACGACGCGGACGAAGTTTCCCGTCGCGTTGTCGGCCGGCAGCAGCGCGAACGCGGCGCCGCTACCGGGCGCGGCGCTGTCGACGACCCCGGCGAACGCGGCGTCCGGCACGCCGTCGATGGTGATGCGCACCGCCTGGCCGGGCCGCACGTGCGCGAGCTGGGTTTCCTTGAAGTTCGCGACGATCCACAGATCGTCCACGGGCACGATGTCCAGCAGCGGCACGCCGGGCGCGACGAGACGGCCGACGCGGACCTGGCGGTTGCCGACGACGCCGTCGACCGGCGCACGGACGACGGTGCCGTCGAGGTCGATCTTCGCGAGATCGCGCAGCGCCTGCGCCTGCGCGACCGCCGCGAGTGCCGCTTCGCGCTGCGTCGCGAGCACCGCGATCCGCTCGGCCTGCGCATCGACGGTGGCCGCGGCGGCCGCGACGCCGGCTTCGGCGCGGGCGCGGGCGGCGTCGCTTTCGTCGACCTGGATCCGGCTGACGAAATCCCGCTCGGCGAGTTCGCGCCGGCGATCGGCGAGTTTCGCCGCGAGGCCGAGTTCGGCGAGCTGCGCCCGCCGCTGCGCCTCCGCCTGGCGGACCACGGCGCGCTGCAGCGCCGTCTCCGCGTCGACGTTCACGAGTCGCGCGCGTGCCGCCTCGACACCGGCCTCGGCCTGCGCGAGCCGTGCGCGATGGTCGCGGTCGTCGATCCGGAACAGCACGTCGCCGGCGCGCACGGCCTGGTTGTCCGCCACGTGGACGACCGTGACGTAGCCGCCGACCTTCGGCGCGAGCGACGTCACGTCGCCCCGCACATAGGCGTTGTCGGTCGCGACGTCGTCGCCGCCGAACGCCCACGCGACGGTCGCCACGATCACCGCCGCGGCGAGCAGGGCGCGGCCGGCGCGGACACGACGGTTCACAGGGGCGGGCGCGGGAGCGGGCGTGGCCATCGTCGTCTCCTCAGTGCGCCGCGAGCCAGTCGTCGAAGCGGCGGGTGCCGAGGCGGGCGCCGGGGCCGGTGGTGAGCGAGCGGTCGTCGAGCACCGCACCGAAGTAGCGCGCATGCACGTCCGGGACCACGGCGCGGGGATCGCGGCGCGCGCGCAGCAGACGGCGCACCAGATCGTCCATCGGCAGCGCTTCCGGTCCGCCGATCTCGATCGTGCCGTCCGCAGGGGCGGCGAGCGCGGCCTCCGCGACCGCGGCCGCGACGTCGTCGGACGCGACGGGCTGGATCAGCGCCGGCGGCAGCCGCAGCTCACCGTCGCTCGCCGCCGCCTCGGCGATTCCCGGCACGAATTCGAAGAACTGCGTGGCGCGCACGATCGTGTACGGGATCGACGACGCCTTGATCAGGTCTTCCTGGGCGACCTTCGCCCGGAAGTAGCCGTTGTCCGGCAGACGCTCGCTGCCGACGATCGACAGCGCGACATGGTGACGCACGCCCGCCGCGCGGCCGGCCGCGAGCAGGTTGCGGCCCGACGTCACGAAGAAGTCGAGCACCGCGGCGTCCTCCCAGAGCGGCGCGTTGGCGACGTCCACCACCACGGCGGCCCCGTCGAGGGCCTGCGCGAGCCCCTCGCGCGTGATCGTGTCGACGCCGGTGTTCGGCGCGGCGGCGACGACGTCGTGCCCGCGTTCGCGGAGGATCCGCACTACCTTCGATCCGACGAGGCCCGTGCCCCCGACGACGACGATCTTCATGGTCGACTCCTGTTCCGTGCCCGCGGCGACGATCGCCGGGGTGCGGGCCTACGATGCCGCCGGGCCGCCGCCCGCGTCCTCGAAGGAAGCTTGGAAATTCCCTGCATTTGCGTCCACGCTAGAATCCGGCCGCGCGTGGCCCGCCGCCGCGCGGCGCCGGCGAGGAAGCGACGTGCACTACGCGTTCGAAGACCATGTGCTCGACGAGGAACGCCGCGAGCTCACGCGGCGCGGCACGGCGGTGGCCATCGGCCCGCAGGTGTTCGACCTGCTGCTGCACCTGCTGCGCCACCACGACCGCGTCGTCGGCAAGGACGAGCTGCTGGCCGCCGTCTGGAACGGGCGGATCGTGTCGGAGTCGACGATCACGAGCCACATCAACGCGGTGCGCAAGGCCGTCGGCGACAGCGGCGCGGAGCAGCGGCTGGTACGCACCATCGCGCGCAAGGGCTTCCGCTTCATCGGTGAACTGTCCGGCCCCGCGGCGACGGCCGGTCCGGCCGACCCGGCCGGCGCGCCCGCGGCGAAGGCGGTCGCGCCCCTCGCCCTTCCCGACCGCCCGTCGATCGCCGTGCTGCCGTTCCAGAACCTCAGCGGCGACCCGGCCCAGGATTATTTCGCCGACGGCGTCGTCGACGACCTGATCACCGGCCTGTCGCGGCTGCGCTGGCTGTTCGTGATCGCCCGCAATTCCATGTTCACGTACAAGCACCGGGGCGTCGACGCGACGCAGATCGGCCGCGAGCTGGGCGTGCGCTACGTGCTCGAGGGCAGTGTCCGCAAGGCCGGCGATCGCGTGCGCATCACCGGGCAGCTGATCGACACCGCCACCGGGACGCATCTGTGGGCGGAGCGGTTCGAGGGCACGGTCGACGACCTGTTCGAGCTGCAGGACCGGATCGCGGAAAGTGTCGTCGGCGCGCTCGCGCCGCAACTCGAGCGGGTGGAGATCGAACGCGCCGCGCGCAAGCCGACCGACAGCCTCGATGCGTACGACTGCTACCTGCGGGGCATGGCGCAGATGTACGCGGGCAGCCGCGAGGGCATCGATGCGGCGCTGCCGCTGTTCCACCGCGCCATCGCGCTCGACCCGGCGTTCGCATCGGCGTACGGCAGCGCCGCCTGGTGCCACGTCTGGCGCAAGGTGAACGGGTGGATGACCGACCGCGCGGCGGAGTTCGCCGAAGGCGAGCGACTCGCGCGCCGGGCCGTCGCGCTCGGCCGCGACGACGCGGTCGCGCTGACGCGCGGCGGCCATGCGATCGGCCACCTGGCGGGCGATATCGACGGCGGCATCGCCCTGATCGACCGCGCCCTGCTGCTCAATCCGAACTTCGCGCCGGCGTGGTTCCTCGGCGGCTTCCTGCGCGCGTTCCGGGGCGAGCCGGACGACGCGATGGCGCACTTCGCGCGGGCTGCGCGGCTGAGTCCGGTCGATCCGGAAATGTTCCGCGTGCAGGCCGG
>CBIHMN010000128.1:0-6367 GCA_966211005.1 uncultured Arenimonas sp. | reverse complement strand
GGCGTGGTGATCTTGCCGCAGTCGTGCAGCAGCCCGGCGATCTTCAGCTCGTAGCGGTCGGCCTCGCTCATCGAGAACCCGGCCATCGGCCCGACCTTCGTGCGCGCGACCGCGTCGGCGAGCAGCGTCGTCAGCGCCGGCACGCGCTCGCAGTGGCCGCCGGTGTACGGCGACTTCTCGTCGATCGCGGTGTTGATCAGGCTGATCAGCGCCTCGAACAGCGTCTCGAGCTGTTCGATCAGCTGCCGGTTGTTCAGCGCGATCGCCGCCTGCGACGCCAGCGACTCGACGAGGTGCTGGTCGGCGGTGCCGAACGGGCGCACGGTGCCGTCGGGATCCTTCGCGTTGATGAGCTGCAGCACGCCGATGACGCCGCCGTCGTGGTCCTTCATCGGCACCGTCAGGAACGACTGCGAGCGGTAGCCGGTCCTGGCGTCGAACGCGCGCGTGCCGCTGAAGTCGTAGCCCTCGGCGGCGTACGCGTCGTCGATGTTGACCGTGGTGCCGGTCAGTGCCGCATGCGCGACGACCATCGCGTGATTGCCGCTGCCGTCGGGCAGATGCAGCGGCAGCGGCGCGAACGGAATCGGCGCACCGCTGCGTCCGCCCATCACCGCGCCGAGGGTGTCGTTGCGCAGGACCTCGAAGCGCAGCGTGTCGCCGTCGACACGGTAGAGCGTGCCGCCATCGGCGTCGGCGAATCCGCGGGCGGCCTCGAGGATGCGCTCCAGCAGCGTCGGCAGGTCGCGCTCGGTGGACAGCGCGACGCCGATCGCGTTCAGGGTGTCGAGGCGGTGGAGGATCTCGGTGTCGGAAGTCACGGCGGGGGCGACGGATCGGGGGAGATGCGCGGACATTGAGGCCATTCCGGCAGCGGCGCAACGACGCGGCGTGCCGCGAATGCAGGATGCCGTTATCGTGCCGCGAACGACGGGGGATCGATGACGCACGGACCCGCTCCGCAGGTCGAGCTGCAGACCACGCTCGCGCACGCGCAGGGCGCTTACTCGGTCGCGATCGCACTGGGCAGCGAAGGCCGGCCGGCGAACGTGCTGCTGGACACGGGCAGCAGCAGCCTGGCCGTGCGGGCCGCGTGCTACGACCCCGCGCGGGATCGCGACGCGGTGCGGACCGGCCTGGCGCAGGAAGTCGTCTACGGTGGCGGGACGTGGGCCGGGCCGGTATTGCGATCGCGTCTGTCGTTCGGCAGCGGGCGCGAAGCCCGGGCGATCGCCGACGCGTGGTTCGCGCTGATCGAATCCGGCGACGGGCTGTTCCGCGGCGCGGACGGCATCTTCGGCCTCGCGTACGGCGAGCTCGACGTCGCCCGGGACCTGTCGGCGCTGCTGGCCTCGCGCGGCGTGCAGCCGCCGGTGACGTGGCCATGGCCTTTCGCCGCGGGCGACGACCTCGACCTGGCGACGTTCCGCGACCTGCTGCAGCGGCAGCCGCGGGCGACGCTCCTGCCTGCGTTCGGCGCGCTCGAGCAGGAAGGGGTGTGCCGGAACCGGTTCGGCTTCGCCGCCGGGCGCGCGGTGGTGCACGTGGCCAGTCCAGGGGCTTCGACCCGGGCGCAGGCGGCCGATCCGCTGAATCGCGGCACGCTCGTGCTCGGCGGCGGCGCGGAACAGCAGCACCTGCATCGCGGCGGGTTCCGCGACGTGCGCGTCGTGCACGACCTGTACTACAACGTGAACCTCCGCGCGGTGCAGGTCGGTGGCGAAGCCCCGATCGCGGTGCCGGCGCTGGCGCCGGCCGATATCGCCACGCGCCACAGCAACGCGCTGCTCGATACGGGCAGCAGCTTCGTGGTGCTGGAGCCGTCGACGTGGGATGCGGTCGTCGCCGCGTTCGGCCGCCTTGACGCGCGCTTTCCGCCACTGATCGACGCGTGCGCGGAGGCCTTCCGCGACGGCCGCGGTCTGGCCGGTGACCGCATCGACCCGCATGCCTGGCCCGACCTGCGCTTCCATTTCGAGGCGCCCGACGGTGGCGACACGGTGTTGCGCGTCGGCGGCGCCCGGTACTGGCCGCGCAACGCGCTCGCGCACGGGCAGTCGCTGTTCCTGCTCGTGCGCGGGCTGGCGCATTTCCCGAGGCAGTCGATCCTCGGTCTGCCGCTGTTCGCGGGACGCTATGCGGTGTTCGACCGCAGCGCGGGGAACGGGCTGGGCGTCGTGCGGTTCGCGGACCGTCCGGAGTCGGCATGAGCCCGGTCCTGGTCACGCCCCGGTTGCGGCTGCGTCCGCTCGCCGGGTCCGACGAGGCCCTGTACGTGCGGCTCTACGGCGACACCGCGACGATGCGGCACGTCGGTGCGGCGATGACGCCCGCGACGGCACGGCGGTCGTTCGCGGCCGCGTGCCGGGACCAGGTCGCCGAGCCGGCGACCCGCCCGCTCTGGGTGCTGGAACGTGCCGTCGACGCGGTCGCGATCGGACTGCTCGGCCTGCACCTCGGCGCGGCGCGCGCCGCCGAGGTCGGCGTGCTGATCTTCCCCGAGCACCAGGCGCGCGGCTACGCGAGCGAAGCGATCGACACCGTCGCCGATTTCGCGTTCGCCCGGCTCGGGCTTCTCCGGCTGCACGCGCGCCATGCGACCGGTCACGATCTCGCGGCCGGGCTGATGGCATCGCTCGGCTTCGTGCGCGCACCGGACGCGGACGACGGCCACCCGGTGCGCTGGGAACGGCTCGCGCGTCATGGACGGCCGCGACAGTGAGCAGGCGCATCCGCTACGCTGCGGCGATGGAAACCACGGGCAGCCTGGCCTGCGTCGGCCTCGGCATGACACTCGGCGCGCACATGACGCCCCGCTCGCGCAGTCACATCGAGCGCGCCGACGTGGTGTTCGTCGCGGCGTCAGACCCGCTGGTCGAGCTGTGGGTGCAGGAGATGCACACGGACGTCCGCAGCCTGCAGCCGCTGTACGTCGAAGGCAGGAACCGCCAGGACACCTATCGCGCGATGGTCGACGCGATGCTGGGGGAGGTACGCGCCGGCCGACGGGTCTGCGGCGCGTTCTACGGCCATCCGGGCGTGTTCGCGCTGGCGCCGCACAAGGCGGTCGCCCAGGCACGCGCGGAAGGCTTCGACGCGGTCATGGAGCCCGGCGTCTCCGCCGAGGACTGCCTGTATGCCGATCTCGGCATCGATCCGGGCCGCGTCGGATGCCAGCACTATGAAGCGAGCCAGCTGATGTTCTACCGGCGGCGGCTCGACCCCACCGCCTACCTCGTGCTCTGGCAGGCCGGCATCGCCGGGGATCGCAGCTTCCGCCGCTTCTCGACCCCACCCGCCTATACGCAGCTGCTGGTCGACCTGCTGGCCGAAGACTATCCGCTGGACCATCCGTGCACGGTCTACGAGGCCGCGACGCTGCCGATCCGGCCACCGCGCATCGATCGGATCGCGCTCGGCGGGCTGCCTTCGGCGGCGTTGACCGCGCAGTCGACCGTGGTGCTACCGCCGGCACGGCCGCTGCAGCAGAATCCCGACATGCTCGCGCGCCTGGCGGCGCTCGACGCCCTCGCCTGAATCCGCAACACCACCAACGAAGGGGAAAACGATGTCGAACGTGATCGCATTTCTGGAATCCCTGGGCCGGGAGCCGGCGCAGTCGATGGCGAAGGACGGGTACGCCGCGGCGATCGCCGCGCTCGAGGTCGACGATGCCACCCGATCGGCGCTGCTCGCTGCCGACGCCGGCGCACTGGGCGACCTGCTCGGCGGCCGGCCGAAGATGGTCTGCATGCTGTTCCCCGCCGACGACGACCAGAAGCAGGAAGGCGACGAACCGGCCGAAGACGAACCCGCGCGGGAAGAGCCGGAGGACACCGCGCGGCATTGAGGCCCCGGTGAAGTCCGCCCTGCTCCGTGTGATCGCGTGCGCGGCCCTGCTCGCCATGGCCGCGCACGCGACGCCGCATCCGGAATCGTTCGTCGCGCTGCTCAGGCAGGCCGAGGCGGTCCGCAGCGCGGACCCTTCGGCCTTCTCGCGACTGCTCGACGAGCTCGATGCGCGCCGGGACGAGGCGACGCCGCAGGAACGCCTGCGCCTGCGCTACCTCAAGGCGTACCAGCTCGGTTATTCCGGCCGCTTCGACCTCGCGATCGAAGCGGCTTCCTCGCTGTTCGAAGACACCGACGACGTCGACCTGAAGGTCCGCGCCGGCGCGCTGGTGGTCAACAGCCGCGCTGGCACGCGCGAGTTCACCGAGGGCCTCGTGTTCCTCGACCGGACGCTGGCGCTGCTCGGACGCGTCCGCGACCCCGAGGTGCGCCACCACGGCTGGTCGGCCGCCGGCGTGATGTACAACCAGGTCGGACAGCACGATCTCGCCCGGCACTACGCCGAGCTGATCCTGGCCGACGGCACGACCGGGCGCACGCGCTGTTTCGCCGGCACGCTGCGGCTGGAATCGCTGAATTTCCTCGGCCAGCTCCCGGAGGATGCGGCGCAGATCAGCCGCGTCATCGACGATTGCCTCGGCAGCGGCGAGAAGATGCTCGCGAATTTCGGTCGCCTGCAGCTGGCCCATCACCTCGCCGCGCAGGACGACGTGTCCGGCGCCATCGCCCTGCTCGAGTCGCACCTGCCGGAGATCGAGGCGACGCGATATCCGCGCCTGCTCGGCGAGGTCCATTCGCTGCTCGCGCAGCTGCTGCTGGCGCGGGGGGACCGGGCGGCGGCCGATCGCCACGCCCTGCGCGCGATCGCCAACAGCGCCGGCATCGCCTATTCGATGCCTCTGGTGCTGGCGCACCGCGTGCTCTACGAGAACGCGATGGCACGGGGCGACACCGCCGCCGCGCTCGACCAGTACCGGCTCTACGCCGAGGCCGACCGCGCCTACCTCAACACCGTCAAGGCGCGGGAGCTGGCCTTCCAGCTTGCGCGGCACGAAACCCTGCAGAAGACGAAGACGATCGAGCAGCTCGACAGCGAGAACCGGGTGCTGCAGCTCGAGCAGCGGGTCGCGTCGCAGCGGGCTCGCAACATCCAGCTGCTGGTGGCGCTGCTGGTGGTGCTGCTCGCGAGCATCGGCTTCTGGGCCTATCGCACGAAGCGCACCCAGGTCGCTTTCCGCCGCCTCGCCGAGACGGATGCGCTGACCGGCGTGAGCAACCGCCACGACTTCGGAAGGCGGGCCGCCGAGGCCCTCGAATTGTGCCGTCGCAACGGTGACGATGTGTCGCTGGTGATGTTCGACCTCGACCGGTTCAAGGCGATCAACGACCAGTACGGCCACGCGGTCGGCGACTGGGTGCTCGTGCAGGTCGCGGCGGTATGCCGCGCGGCCTGTCGCCGGGGCGATCTGTTCGGACGGCTCGGCGGCGAAGAGTTCGCGTTCCTGCTGGTCGGCGCCGGCGAAGCCGCGGCGACCGAGATGGCGCATGTGTGCCTGAAGCGCATACGTACGATCGAAACGGCGGATACCGGCCGCGACTTCCACGTCTCCGCCAGTTTCGGGGTGGCGACCGCCACCGACGCCGGCTACGAATTCCACACGCTGCTGCAGCGCGCCGACGAGGCGATGTACCGTGCGAAGCGCGACGGCCGCGACCGCGTCGCCCGGGCCGCCGAACCCGTGGGCTGAACATGGCGCGGCTGGTGCTGGAAACCCCGCGCCTGCGCCTGCGCGAACTCGTCGCCGCCGACGCCCCGTTCGTGCTCGAACTGCTCACCGACCCCGACTTCCTGCGCCACATCGGCGACCGGGGCGTGCGCGACCTCGACACCGCGAAGACGTACATCGCCGACAGCCCGCAGGCGAGCTACGCCCGCCACGGCCATGGCCTGTGGCTCGCCGAATGGCGCGACACCGGCGAGCCCGCCGGGATGTGCGGGCTGCTCAAGCGCGACACGCTCGACGCGCCCGATCTCGGCTACGCGTGGCTGCCGCGCTTCCGCGGCCGCGGCCTGGCGCGCGAAGCGGCGTCCGCCGTGCTGGCCCATGCGCGCGACGTGCTCGGCATGACGCGCGTGCTGGCGATCGTCAGCCCCGGCAACGAGGCGTCGTGCCGGCTGCTGGACGCGATCGGAATGCAGCGGCTCGGTGTGCGCGAGGTCGGCGGCGAGCCACTGCTGGTGTATCAAAGCGCCCGCTGACGAGAAGCGCGAAGCGACCCTGGAGCCGGGAACCAGCCGGCCCCGAACTTCCACGAACTCCAGCGCCACGCCCGCCTGCACGCTGTTCCCGCTCCAATGAAAAACGGGACGCCCGCAGGCGTCCCGTTCTTCAACACCACGGCGCGCCAGGCGCCGCGATCGCGGCTCAGGCCGCGGCGTCCTTGAGCTTCTTCAGCGGGCGCACCTTGACCTTGACGGTCGCCGGCTTCGCCGCGAACCACTGCTCTTCCTTCG